>JABHOU010000675.1 GCA_018695085.1 Opitutia bacterium
GACGGCCCGCAGGGAATTAAAGGGCGTGAGCTCTTTGGTAGCGAGAGCTCGAACGGTAATGGTGAGCGTTTGCGTTCCCGCATTGCCTCCCATAGAGGCCACAATCGGCATAAGTACGGCAAGCGCCACCATGTGCTCGAGGGTTCCTTTGAAAAGATAGATTACCAATGATGCCAAAATCGCCGTCCCGAGGTTCACCAACAACCATGCGAAACGCTTGCGGGTAGCGGTCAAGACCGAGTCACTGATCGCTTCCTCCCCCACCCCGCCCAAGTGCAAGACGTCCTCCTCGAACTCCTCGCGAGCCACCTCCATGACGTCGTCCACCGTAATCATGCCGAGAAGCTTTCCGTCATCATCCACCACCCCCGCAGTGGTGAGATCGTACTTCTCGAACTGTAAAGCAACTTCCTCCTGCTCCATATCGGCAGGAACGATGACTTGCGTCTCGTCCACGATTTCACTCATGGCCGTGGACCTGGGCGAACGCAAAATGCGGGACAAGGAAATGACTCCCACTGGCCGGCGGGCGTCGTCTAACACGAAAACGTCAAAAAACTCGTCGGGCAAATCGGCCTCGGTGCGAAGATAGTCGATGGTCTGACCAACCGACCAATCGGTAGCCACCGTGACCACTTCCACCTGCATTCGGCGGCCGGCGGTGTCCTCGGGGTAGTGGAGCCCCAGTTCGATTTCCTCGCGATCCTCGGCAGAAACCTCGCGCAAGACATCGGATAGTTCATCCTTCTCGAGATCCTCCAACACCTGTACGGCCTCGTCGGACTCCATTTCCGTAATGGCCTCCGCCATTTCCTTGGGAGACAAGACGTCGGCCAACTCGAGCCGAATGGAATCGTCCAACTCCAAAAGTAAGTCAGGATCGAGATCCACACGAAGGATTCTCAGCAAACGGTGTCGCTGAGATCGCGGCAAAAGACCGATCAAGTCGGCGAGGTCGGCATGGTGAACATCGGAAACGCAGGCCCGAACGTCGTCTTCGGTCTTGCTTTCGATGGCATCGGAAAGCCGAGATACAAGAGAAGGATCCACGCCGGACTCTTCGGTCTCAAATCGATGCACGCCTTCCGGCGCCACAGGATTATCCTTTTGTAGGTTCTCGCTCATGAGCTCATGTGCGAAAGTGAAATCTCTCGGAATAGGTTAAATGGGACAAGGCAGCCTGCCGAACGCCAAGCTTAGGAGAAACTAATACAAACTTGAATCCGGTAGATCAGCAATCGAAAACAACTTAATCGATGGAAAAGCCTTGGATACGGATAATTGCCTGCGTTTAATCTTACCTCTTGCCGAATTCAAGACTTTTGGTTCATTATTTAATCTTAAATCCATTATACGAACATGCAAAAAATCCTAATTCTTACTCTAACATTAATATTCGCCTGCGGTTTTGCTTCCGGGGCAAAGAAGGTTTCCAAGCCAGTCGCCGGATTGCACGACGTAAAAATCACTACAATCGATGGAGAGAAATCTTCCATTGGAGACTATAAAGGAAAGGTTCTGCTTGTTGTGAACGTAGCCTCACAATGCGGGCTTACCAAGCAATACAAGCAGTTGGAAGCCGTTCACCGTGAATACAAGGGCAAGGGTTTCACCGTCCTCGGCTTTCCTTGCAACGACTTCGGCGGACAAGAACCCGGAGGGAACGAAGAAATCAAGAAGTTCTGCAAGTCCCGCTTCGACGTCACCTTCCCCATGTTCGACAAAGTAGTCGTCAAGAAAGGTCCAAAGCAGCACGAGCTCTACTCCCGACTTACTGGCGACAAGGGAGCCTTCCCGGGTAACGTCGAATGGAACTTCGGAAAGTTTCTGATTGGGCGAGACGGTACGCCTATCAAGCGTTTCAAACCCGGCCAAAAACCAGACTCCCCGGAAGTAATCGCTTCCATCAAAAAAGCGATCGAACAAAAATAGAGTCCTCAAAAGGAGAATTGGAGGCGCGGGCGAGAATCGAACTCGCGATAAAGGATTTGCAGTCCTCGGCCTTACCACTTGGCTACCGCGCCCCACTGGAAACAAAGAATAATTCCAATAATATTTCAACCAATCAGGCAAGCGAAAAGCCCATTGCCACGAACCTATAAAGAATGAAACTCATGATTCGAATCATCTTACCTATTGCCATCTCATTCATGGCATCCCCCCTAACCTGGTCAGCTTCTCGACCGAATGTCATAATCATCATGGCCGATGACATGGGCTGGTCGGACATCGGCTGCTACGGGAGTGAGATCGAGACGCCCAACCTTGATCGCTTGGCAAAGAACGGCTTGCGGTTCACACAGTTTTACAACACAGGCCGTTGCTGCCCCACCCGGGCAAGCCTGCTCACAGGCACCTATCCGCACCAGGCAGGGATCGGGCACATGATGAACGATCGGAACCTGCCCGGATACCAGGGTGACCTAGGAAAAAACGTCCGAACCATTGCGGAGGTTATGAAAACGGCAGACTACTCCACCTATATGTCGGGAAAGTGGCACGTCACTCCAAAGATTCACTTGGGTTCCTCCCAACACAACTGGCCGAGACAGCGCGGGTTCGACCGATTTTACGGAACCATTCACGGGGCGGGTAGTTTCTTCGATCCGAATTCCCTGACCCGGAACAACACCTTGATTTCCCCCTATGCCGACCCGGAATATAAGCCCGAAACTTTCTATTACACTGATGCGATCAACGACCATGCGGCCAAGTTCATCAGCGAGCACAAGGGGGACCGTCCGTTCTTCCTATACGTCGCCCATACGGCTCCTCACTGGCCGATGCACGCGCTTCCCGAGGACATGGCCAAGTACAAGGGCCGTTACGACAAGGGCTGGGAGGTCATGCGGGAGGCACGCTACAAGCGCCAACTGGAAATGGGCCTGATCGACAAGAAGTGGAAATTGTCCCCGAGGGACGGAACCGCTTGGAAGGACGCCCCTAACCAGGAATGGGAGATCCGCCTGATGGAGACTTACGCCGCGATGGTCGACCGGCTCGACCAAGGGATCGGACGGGTCATCGGGGCACTGGAGAAAAGAAAGATGCTCGACGACACCTTGATCCTTTTCCTCGCCGACAACGGAGGTTGCGCCGAGGGCATGGGCAGGCGCCAGGGCATCCAGTACAAGGACAAGGACCCGGACCAGTTGAAACCGATGAAGGCGACCGATTTGCAGATCGACATGATTCCCAAGCGCACTCGCGAGGGAGTAGTACTCAAGCAGGGCACCGATGTCATGACGGGCGGGGCGGACACCTACCATGGCTACGGTCTGTCCTGGGCTAACGCGAGCAACACTCCTTTCCGCCAATACAAGCACTGGGTACACGAGGGCGGGATCAGCTCCCCCTTGGTCGCCCATTGGCCCAAAGGGATCGACGAGAAGCTCAACGGAAAAATGGATTCTCAACCCGCCCACTTGATCGACTTGATGGCTACTTGCGCAGACCTAGGCAAGGCGACCTACCCCGAGCAGGTCAAGGAGCAGGACATCGTTCCTTTGCAGGGAGTCTCGATCGCAGCCGCTTTCACGGATAATAAAATCGATCGAAAGAACCCGATTTTTTGGGAGCACGAGGGCAACCGGGCCATCCGAATCGGAAAATGGAAGCTGGTGGCCAAGGGATCCAAGGGACCTTGGGAACTTTACGATCTGGAAGAGGACCGGACGGAATTGAACGACTTGAGCGAAAAGCACGAGCACCGAGCCAAGGAGATGGCCGTGCTCTGGGAAGCCTGGGCGCTCGAGGCCAAGGCCAAGCCCTGGCCATGGGGCGGAAATGCCAAGAAGAAGGGAAGCAAGAAGAAAACTTTTAATTTGAAGGAAAAGGATCTGCTCGACATGGAGAACGCCCCCATGATCGCGAACAAGGCCTTCGAGGTGGAAGCCCAATACCAAGGGGAAGGTGACGGCGTGCTGGTAGCCCAAGGCGGCGATGCCCACGGATGGGTCCTCTACCTAGAGGACGACCGCCTGCACTTCGGGGTTTGTCGCCACGGAAAATTTTCGGTCGTGAAGGCAACGAGCCCTCTCGAGAGCAAAATGAGAAAAGGCCTCGTACAGTTACTTAAAAATGGGGAAGTCAAATTTTTCGATGGCAAACAGGTAATCGGCGAGGGGAAGCTTGCGGGACTGGTTTCGGAGATGCCGATCGACGGCCTTCAAGTGGGACGAGACGAAGGTGGAACCGTCGGGCTCTACAAGGATGCCTTCCCCTTCCCCGGGGAAGTTAAGAAGCTCAGAATCAAGATCAACTGAACAACCCCGTTTACAAACAACTCCCTCATGAGCTTCATTAACGAAGACTTCCTGCTGACTGGCGACGAAGCGGTCACTCTTTACCACCAATATGCAGAGGATGAACCAATCCTCGACTTCCACAATCATCTCCCGCCTGGAGAAATTGCAGAGAATCGCAGGTTTTCCAACCTCTCCGAAATTTGGCTCGAAGGAGACCATTACAAGTGGCGGGCAATGCGGGCAAACGGCACGAGCGAGGAGCTCGTCACGGGAGACGGGAACGCAAAGGAAAAATATCTGGCTTGGGCGGCTACCCTCCCCCATACCCTCGGCAACCCCCTTTACCACTGGACCCATCTCGAACTGAAGCGCTGCTTCGGGATCGACCTGCTGCTCGGTCCGGATACCGCAGAGGAGATTTGGGAGCGGGCCAACGAGCATCTGCTCGACCCTTCCTTTTCTGCCCGAAGCATGTTGGGACGCTTTCAAGTCAAGGGGCTCTGCACGACCGATGACCCGGCCGACCCGACCGACCATCATGAAGCGATTAGGCAAAACCCGGAAATCGAGACCGCAGTCTACCCGACCTTCCGGCCGGACAAGGCGTGGGGCATAGGCGACGCCAAAGCCTTTTGCCAATGGTTGCAAAAACTCGAGGGCACCACTGGGCTTTCCATCACCAATCTGGACGACTTTATCGCCGCACTCGGCCAAAGGGTCGATGATTTCCATGAACTCGGATCCCGCATTTCCGACCATAGCTTTCCCTATTTCTTTTGCGATTTTCCGAGCGACGAGGAAGCGAAGAGAATTTTCCAAGCCACATTGGACGAAAAGGATGCCGACCGAGAAGAAGAGGAAACCTTCGGGGCCTTCGTGATGCTCCGTCTGGCTAGGCTTTACGCTGAGAAGGGATGGACCATGCAAGTCCACCTCGGGCCTTTGCGCAACAATTCAAGCAGACTGATACAGGCCTTCGGGCCCGATGCAGGTAGCGACTCGATCGGTGATTGGCCGCAAGCAGAAAGGATGTCCCATTTCCTAGACCGACTGGACAGCGAGAACTCGCTTCCCAAGACCATCGTCTACAACAACAACCCGTCGGACAACTTCACGGTGGCAACCATGCTGGGCAATTTCCAAGGTGGGCTTCCCGGAAAGATGCAGTTTGGCTCCGGATGGTGGCACCTCGACCAGAGGGACGGGATGGAGGAGCAGCTCAAGACCCTGGCCAACTTGGGTTTGCTTTCGCGTTTTGTGGGCATGCTGACCGACTCGCGATCTTTCCTTTCCTTCCCTCGCCACGAGTATTTCCGGAGGATTCTTTGCAACCTTCTGGGATGCTGGATGAAGGACGGTTTCGTACCGAACGAACCGGAAATGATCGGCGACATCGTCCAGCGAATTTGCTATCAAAACGCCTGCGAGTACCTAAATCTAGATTTACCGCCGAAAGGAAAGGCCTATTCAATCCAATTGGAGAGCTAATTCAGAGACCCCTGAGGGAACTTCATGCCTTGAAACCTTACCTAGGGGAGAACGAACAGTAATTCCTATCGCCACTTCTCCCTCTGGAATAGCTAAAAAAAGCACGGGAGGACCTCCGGTTAGATAGCTGCTACCAGATGAAATTTCACCGACTAAGGATTTCCCGCTTTTCAAATGAAGGGTGACTCGAGAACCAATGCCACGAAGGTTGCCTTTGGGACCAGTGAGACGAACGGCAAGGGGCTTGCCAGAGGTAACCCTATTTAGGAAAACCTTTGGATTCGAGGAATTCACGGTCGCAACAATTTCAGGGCGAGCATCGCCGTTGAGATCGCTGAGAGAGAGGGCCTTGGCGTCGCCAGGGAGAAGGAAGCCACTTTGGTCTAGTCGGAGAGGCTTGAAGGTGCCGTCTCCTTTCCCGAGAAGGACTTGACCGAGACCGCCGTCAATTCGCCCGGTTTCAGGTTGCGGCGAGAAAAAGTTTTGGGCAAGTGCGAGATCTTGGTGACCATCGGAATCGATGTCTCCAAAGGCGATGCCGAAGACAGTTGATGATTGTGCGATCCTAGGAAAGGGACGGAAAGTCAAATGACCTTTGCCGTCGTTGATGAGACAACCTGAAGCAAGTTCGTTGATTTCAAGTCGGAGA
>JABHOU010000528.1 GCA_018695085.1 Opitutia bacterium
AGGGATACCCGCCGAAAGCCGGGTTTGGTGGGTTCGGGAAGTCCGTAGAAGTCGCTGAGGCGGGCGTTGGCCATCGTCCAATCCGAATCAAGCAGGCTCTTGATGGGCAGGTTTTGGGAAAGCATTTCGCGAAAGAACTCAACTGGCTCGTTGCGCATGCTCGTCTCCAGCCAATCATCGTAGGTTGGGTAGAGCTTTTTGTCCGGTGGAAACATTCCCACCTTATGCAGTTGTAACCATTGTCGGGAAAAGTCTTCGACAAATCGTTCCGTACGGGCATCCGATAACATACGATCAACTTGTTTGTTCAGCTCGGTGCCATTAAGCTTTCCTTGGTTTGCCAATGCGAAAAGAGGGTCATCAGGCATGGAGCTCCAAAGGAAATAAGAGAGTCGCGAGGCAAGTTCGTGCTCGCTTAGGCCTTCCCTGGGTTGAGGATCGCCCTCGACTAAATAAATGAAATTTCGCGAGGTGAGGACTCGAAGCATGGTCGTACGAAAGGAATCGGCGACGTTTTCTCCCGCCTCGCGATCTCTTTGGTAGGATTGCAGGTAGCCCGCCAACTCGCCTTTGCCAACTTCTCTGCGCCATGCCCGTTCTGCAAAACGTCGAAGGTGCTCGTTTACCGATTCGATCGTGGCGTTCTCATCTGGGAATATTCCTTCTCTTCTGCTCTTCTCCTCCTTCGACACGAGCGGCCCCTCCCATTCCACCCAGTCGAGAATTACCGTGGAGAAAATGCCGTTTCCATCTCCGTCAAACATCTGTGGCGCGTTGGGGTTCAACAGGGCGGTTTCGCTGCTGTGCGTAAATAGATAGCTATCCCTACTTGCAAGGGCGTTGCGAAAGGCCGCACCCCCTCTCCGGTCTATCACGTCCGTGGCCACCACCGCGAAGTGCAATTGTGTCGGCATTTCCAGAAAGATTTCGAATTCGTAAACCTGTGGCTTGTCTTCCGGGGCGGTGATATCGAGCTCAATGAGTCCATCCACATTTTCCTCACTGGTTCGCATTCCAATGCTCAGGTGGGCAGGTTGTCCGCCGGGCGGACGGATACCACTGGCCTGCAGACGAAGTTTATAGAGTCCGCTGTGCTCCGGTCCTGTCTTTCCAAACCAATGGTGGGCAAGTGCCTGATCCACCCTGCCGGGGAAAAGGAGTTGGCGAAGGGGGCGTTTGATTTCAAATCTTTTCAGGGCTTCTTTTTGTTTTTCTCCACCTCGATAGCGAAGGTCTGCAGCCGTCTTTTTGATTTTACGGGCTTCCCCTTCGATGTTGGGAAAGGCGCGATCCAAAACAATCTCGGCAGCTTGATAATAGCGGTTCACATGCGAAGGGGAGAGCGAGAGCTGCGAACCGATACGCTCGTAGCCGTGCCAGAGAGTATCCTCATTCAGTTCGCCCGGCTTGGTCGGGTCGTAGCGGACGCCCAGCAGGTCGTAGACCGTATTCTGGTATTCCTTCCGGCTCAGGCGGTAGTGCGCGACTGCTGGGCGGGCCGCCATGCGGGCGGCTCGTCCTTGGCGAATGCGCTGGTCCAGCTCGGCGATGACTTGGCCGATTTCCTCCGTGGTCGGCCGGGGCTCATCCTCGGGGGGCATTTCGCCGGCATTGATTTTCTCGACCACTTCGGCCCAAATTTGCCCGTTCACGCCCGCCTTGAAGTCACGTGATAGAGTATCGATTCTCAGGTCACCTTTTTCTTTTTTCGGACCATGGCAACTCACGCAATGCTTGGTGAGAAAACCTTCAAACGGTTCTACGCCATGGGCGAACGAACTGTAGAAGAGCAACATACAGATTGAAATACGCATAACCTAATCAACTCAAAAGTAAGGAGGCGAGATTGCTTAGACAAGGTGGGAATGTGTCTTTGGAAATCATTTTCTAGCTAAGAAGCTCTCCGATTACTCCCTTGCCTTCGAATCCGGTGAGTCTTTGCTCGAGCCCGTTGTAGTACCAAGTGAGCCGTTCATGATCTATGCCCAGTAGATGCAGAGCAGTGGCATGGAGTTCATAACTGTGCGTGACCTTGTCGGCAGCTTTGAAGCCGAGCTCATCGGTCGCACCATAGGTGGTTCCCGGTTTGATTCCACCTCCGGCCAGCCAGGTGGTGAATCCCCCTCCGTTGTGATCGCGTCCTTTGCCGGCACCACCTTGGGAGGCCGGTTGGCGTCCGAACTCGGAAGTGCAGATGACGAGGGTGTCCTCGAGCATACCACGGGATTTTAGATCTTTCAGCAGGGCGGAAGCTCCCGAATCGAGGATTGCTCCCCAGTAACCGTGATCGCGGGGTAAATCTTCATGACTGTCCCAATTGGGTCGAATCTTTTCCGCGGTGGTGTTCTCAGCTCCGCAATAAACCTGCACAAACCTAACACCCCGTTCGGCGAGTCTGCGGGCGAGAAGGCATTGCCGGCCAAAGGATCCGATCTCGGGATGTTCCAATTCGTACAGTTTTTTGGTGGCTTCGGATTCTCCCTTGAGATCCGTAACCTCAGGTGCGCTTAATTGGAGCCTGGCCGCCATTTCATAGGCACGGATCCGGGCTTCCAATTCGGTGTTTCCAGTGCGCTGAGATTTGTGCATTTGATTGAGCTTCTGCAAAAGGGACAGACCGGTTTGGTCGTTTTCCGGGCTGGCTTCCTTGAAGGAGGAGGGCGGAAAGAGGTCGGCGATCGGTTGATCCGGATCATTGACGTTTACTGTGGTGGCCTGGTGCTGGGCGGGCAGAAAGCCCGCTCCCCAGTTGATGATTCCTCCGGGTGGTAGTCCACGGACGTCGGGCAGCACGACGAAGGATGGCAGGTTGTCGGATTCACTGCCCAAACCGTAAGTAACCCACGAACCCATGCTGGGGAATCCGGGAAGGATCTGCCCTGTGTTCATCATGAAATTACCCGGGCCGTGCAGGGCTGTTTTGCTCTGCATCGAGTAAATGAAAGCCATGTCGTCCACGCAGGTGGCAAGCTTGGGCAAAAGATCACTCATCCAGATACCGGATTGGCCATGCCGGCGAAATTTCCAGAAACTTGGCTGACAATTTCCCGGTTTGGAGGCGAAGAACTGAAGTTTGCCTCCCGGGTCAAAGGGCGTACCCGCCCGTCTTTGGAGCTCGGGTTTGTAGTCGTAGGTATCGACATGGCTCAGACCACCCGAGCAGAAAATTTGGATGACCCGCTTGGTCCTCGCAGGGAAGTGAGTGCCGGTGGCTGAAGTAGGCGATGCAGAAAGCATCGAGGACAGAGCCAACCCACCCAAGCCTCCTGCTGCTTTTTGCAGGAAGCTTCTTCGAGAAGGAGATAATGGTGTATTAAGATAGGACATGCCGTGTAAGGATTATCGTATGATTGAATATTTCAGATTCAAGGATTTAGCATAAACTTTTGCGTATATTTTCTGTCGATATGCGACAGTTGAAAAATTAATAAGTCAAAAATTATTTTTATCGATTAATCGAAACCAATCTTGATTATCAATTTGGATGGACCTTTACTCGATCGAATTTCTAATTTCCCCAGATCATGAATAAATCATCCCTTATAAGCATTCTAATTATTCAAGCTGGAATTTTTTGCACCCATGGTGCTGAAATTGATGTCCCCAAAGATTATAAATCAATCGGCCAAGCCCTTGAGCAAGCCAAAGAGGGAGATTTAGTTGTTGTATCTCCGGGTACCTATTTCGAGCGAATCAAAATTCCAGATGGAGTAACCGTCCGAAGTTCCGGCAATGATGAAAAGGGAAAAGTGGGATTGAAGCGGGCGGAACTCGTAATTCTGGATGGCAAGGGAGAGGCATCCGAAGATGCGGGAATCGAATTGGGAGAAGGTTCCGTGGTTGATGGGATGAGCGTTATGGGAATGGGGAAGTATGATGAGGATTCATGGAATAAACATTTTCAAACCAAGGGTATGAACCAGTCCTATGATAGAATTGGAGGTTACAATGCTCCTGCAATCGGTGCTGACAGCGTAAACGCCGTCATCCTCAATTGCATTGTTCATCATAACGGAAATACCGGAATTGCCGTGGCCGCCAGAGAGGCACCGGCCGTGGTAAAGGTGCAGGGTAATACCTGTTTCCGAAATATGGGAGGAGGCATTGGATACATGGCGGATGCCCGTGGAGAAGTAATAGAGAATCACTGTTATGAAAATTTCTATGCGGGAATTGGAATGGAAGGCGGACATCCATTGATTTTATCCAACCATTGCCACGACAACATCCGGGCGGGAATAGGAATCAGTGAGGGAGCATGTCCCCTTGTCCGTAAAAATCACTGTCATAACAACCGCAGGGCAGGAATCGGGGTTCGCACAGGGGAAGATACCCGTCCGGTGATTATTGATAACGACTGCCATGACAACGCAATGACGGGAATTGGGGTGAGTGATGAAGCTTATGCTATCATCCGGGGGAATCGTTGTTACAAAAATGCTTTGACCGGCATTGGGCTGCAAACGGGTGCATCCGCTTTGATTATTGGAAATGAATGCAATGAAAACAAAGCGGCCGGCATAGGTCATCGGGAAGTGGGAGAGACCTTTGTCGTGGATAATCACATCCATCATAATGGCGCTTCCGGATTGGGGTTTGATGCGACTTCCGCCGATTCGGTTTCGAAATGCGTGGGAAATCGAATTCATGACAATACCCTGGTTGCCGTGGGTATACGAAAGGGGTGGAACGTACAATTGGTCGGAAACGAAATTTCAAGGTTCGGTGGCATGCCTCCGTTGATTATGGTTTTCGAAGGATCCCGCGCGGAATTTACTGATAATCAACTTACCGGAGGCGGGGTGGCGAGTATCCGATGCGCCGGAACTGTGCTGGCTGAAGGAAACATGATCAAACCGGATCCTGCCAGCAAGGGCGGAAGAGGGCCATCCTCCGCGATTTGGGCTTTGCCCGGAGCGGAAGTCGTCGTGCATGGCAATGAGTTTCTCGGTTGGCGGAAGGCACTGCTTGCTTCGGAGGCCAAGGTTATTGCATCGCAAAATCGGGGCTTTGCCTTGAACGCCAACCCATTTCAAATTGAAAAACCTCATTCCGGTTCGCGCATCGCCAATAATCAAATTGGGAATTCTTCCGACAAGTAGAAGCTTTCCGATTATCTTTTTGGGTGCATTAAAAAAAGAAAATGAAGATCTTTTGCATCCACGGAAATTTTCAAACTAGTAAGGTATGGCAATCTCTTGAAGATAGACTGAAAGCGGAGATCTCTGACTTGGAAGTGGTTGCCGAAGACTTGTTTGCCGAGCAATTTGTAGGCTTTGATGATTGGACGGAAGACTTTTGCAACCGGGTGGAACCGGAAGCGAATGGAGAGCAATCCATTTTGCTTGGTTATTCATTGGGTGGCCGATTGGCTCTGCATGCTTGTATCTCTCAACCCAATCTTTGGCAGACGGCCATTGTTGTTGGTGTGGATCCGGGACTCGAATCAGAAGAAGAGAAGAGACTTCAATTAGACAGAGATCGGAATTGGGCGGAAAGGTTGAAGAGAGAACCATTGGAAAACTTGGCCGACGAGTGGGATGCTCAGTCGGTGTTTTGCGGGATCGAAAATCAGGCTCCACGGAATCTGGGTGAGATGGATCCGGGTAGACTCAGTCAACAGTTTGAGGTTTTTTCCAAGGGGCTTCAGCAAAATCTGGCTCCGAAATTAGCCGAACTGAAAGGACCGCCGATTTTATTTCTTTCGGGAGAGAGGGATAACAAATATCAAAAGATCGGTGAGAAATTAGCGAAATCTTCTCCAGTTTTTAAAGCCCAAGTAGTCGCAGATGCAGGTCACCGCGTTCCCTGGGAAAACCCGGAATCCTTTGTCCAAGTTTTGCTTGATTTTGCCTTTGGTTGAATTCTTCTCCCTTATGCAAGTAACCATATGAAATCATCAACGAAACTTCTCATCTCGGGGGTCGTCATTATTTGCCTAAGTCTGATCGTTTTGGGAACTGATGCCTTTCTCTCTCCTTACTTTTTATCAAAATTTGGAGAGTCCCAGCACGAGCGAGATGGCAGAAGGCATAAGTGATTCCATAGGATCTGCGTTGTTTGGTGTCGCAGTGGGGTTCTTGGGGGTATGTGTCTTCCTCAGTGGATTGATCAGTATCTTTTTCGAAAAGCGTAGCCCAATTGACGGGGATGCTTCCATAAGAAGACGGTTCACTGAGTATTAATGAAAAAATCTTTTTTACGCCTGATACTTTTTTTGGGGGCGTTGGGTCTTCACATCGGATGTGAATTTAAAGATGAATTGATCGAACATTCACTTGAGCGGCTAAACTGGGGAGGTGGTGATGAGGAATCCAGAAGAGTTCGTGACCTGCTGATTGAGGAGTTGAAAAAAGCGACGACCAAATCTTTGGAGACACCTGCCTTGGTTAATGCTTCCTTTGCCTTTGAATTGCCTGAGTCCAATATGACCATGCTTGAACTAGATTGGATCGGATCGCCACCCAATGCGAATGGTTTCATTCTCGAACTTGAGAATGGAGAAGAGATGAGTTTTTCTTTGGATCCTGATTTTGTGGATTTATCTCCCAATGAACATGCTATTTGTCAGGCAGTAATGGAGATTAAGAAACCATCGACAGGGATTGTTTCGGTAAGGTTAACACTCAACGGCAAGCCCATTTCCAATATCTGTAAATTTTACTCAAAGAATTAAAAATCATGAATCAAGCACCGCCCAATCCTCGACCACCCATTTCACCCGGTTGTTCCAAAGCATTTATTTTTGTGGTGGGGCGTCTATTCCCCCTAAGTTTTGGTTTGGGGAGTATTATTTTTCTTGGTGTAGGATTATGGATGATAAATAAAGGCATGCAGAGTGAGAACTGGGATAAGGGAACGGCTACAATAAATAGTTCGGAAATTGAAAAAACAGAAAGAAAGAGCAAGGATGCTCAAGGATTTACCCAAACAAGCACATCATACAGTCTCAGGGTCAAATATTCCTACGCCGTGGAAGGAAGTAATTATGAGGGAAATACCGTTGGGTTTGGTACAATGAGTCATAATGAGAGATCGGATGCTCAGGAGGAATTAAAATCCTATCCCAAAGGAAAAACCATTGATGTTTATTATGATCCTGAAAACCCAAGCGATTCGGTTCTCAATAAAGGAGTTTTTTGGCCAATGTATATCGTCATTGCCGTTATGGTAATCATGTTAATCGGTTCAATTTGGGCATCCTTTGCCCTTACCAAGTATCTCAAGAAAAGAACAGTAGAGGCTATGTCATTGGTTCAGGAAAAAACGGATGATCATGAGCATCCATTTTCCAAATACTCTTAAGGAGTAACTTTAGGCTTAAGTCTACTGCTCAAGTATTTTGAT
>JABHOU010000300.1 GCA_018695085.1 Opitutia bacterium
ATGACCAGATCACTGTTTTTTCACCTTCTCGCCAGCAGGGCAAGGTTTCCTATGTTCGGATTTCTAAAGACGGTTCCGATGGAGAGGCCATCGTTGAAGCTGTCGTTACTTCGACTGTCTCGGGAGCATTATTCAAAAGGCACGAATACATTCTGAAAGACGGTTGGCAAGGTGTTCTGATTAGATCTACGATTCGAAACGAAGGAGATAAACCGGTCGATGGTCCGGTAACTGACAAGTGGACCAACTTTCGATCCCGAGGAAAAGTCGGTTCCATTGAATGGGCCGATAGCATTGATCCCGCGGACAAAGCAGGATACGCCTATGCTTGGTTGCCCGGAAAAGACGGGGAAGTTCCTCCCGGCACTGCCCGCCTGAAGCAAGGAGAAGAAATTAGCATTGAACGGTTTCTGGCTGTCGGGCGATCGCCCGCTGAGGCTTGGGGGGTGGTAGCGACTCACCTTGAGTTGAAGACTGGTAAGTTTTCGGCTCAATTTAAAGAAAACAGTGTTGGACCTATTTCGACTGGGCGACTTGACATTTCGACCGGAGGTCAGGTCATCCCTTCCTATCCTGACGACGATGGTCGCATTAGCCTTGTTCTTCCTCAAGGCAAGGCTTCCGCCATATTTGTCGATCATGGTCGCAAATCTATTGAGCGAAATTTCACTATAGGCTCCAAGCATGTCGAACTGACTCTCGACCTTGAGCCTCGTTCGAGCATTACTTTCGACGTTCGCAAGCAGGATGGCTCCCTTTCTCCCTGCAAGGCTCAGTTCATAGGAATCGACGGAACTCCTTCTCCGAATCTGGGACCCACGGATCGAGCCCATGGTTGCAGGGATCAGTACCATTCGGAAACCGGAAATTTTTCCGTCGCCTTGGCTCCCGGAAAGTATCGAGTAATCCTGACTCGGGGTATCGAGCACGACCATTTCGAAAAAGACGTTGTTCTGCAGCCTGGCAAAACCATTGCCGTAAAGGCGACCTTGCGTCGAACGGTTTCCTCTCCTGGTTGGGTTAGTACGGATTTTCACAATCATTCCACTCCAAGTGGCGACAATGTTTGCGGTACGGACGATCGAGTCATCAACTTGGCTGCCGAACACATCGAATTCGCTCCGACCACGGAGCACAACAGAATCTACGATTGGTCTCCGCACATACGGAAACTTGGGCTTTCCAAGGAAATATCCACTATTTCAGGTGTCGAATTGACGGGCTCCGGAGCACATATAAATGCCTTTCCTCTAAAGCCTGAACCCTACAGGCAAGATGGAGGTTCACCTGTTTGGGTAGACGATCCACGTATAAACGCAATCAATCTACGAGAATTGCATGGCCATCAGTCCGATCGCTGGGTTCACATTAATCATCCGGATATGGTCGAGAATTTCATCGATCGAGACAAGGACGGCAAGCCCGATGGAGGTTTTTCAGGCATCGTTTCTCTAATTGATGCCATCGAGACAGAGAACTTTAGGCCCGCCACTATTCTTAATGGAGCTCCGTTTCGCATTACTCGCAGAGCGGCCAGAGAACAGGTCACCATCAATCGTGAATTCGTCTGGTTGCAACTCCTCAACAAGGGAATTAAGATGTGGGGTATCGCCGTGAGCGACGCTCACCATGTACATGGCAATGGCGTGGGCGGATGGAGAACCTATGTTCGCTCTTCTACCGATGATCCCGAAAAAATCGATTGGAAGGAAATCAGTCGTCGAGCAAAGGCCGGTCAAATGATTCTTACTTCAGGACCGTACTTAGAGGTCGAGACTGCAGACGGAGTCTTTCCCGGCGGTCACGCTCGAGCAAACGACGAAATCGAACTGAAGATTCGTGTTCAATGTGCATCCTGGATAGACGTCGACCGCGTTCAGGTGCTTGTCAATGGTCGAGCTGAACCTGCCTTGAACTTCACCCGCAAAACACACCCCAAGGGGTTCTCTGAAGAGGTCCTGAAATTCGATCGATCCATTCTGATCCCGTTGGATGAAGATGCTCATTTGGTCGTGGTGGCCTACGGGGAGAATTTCGACCTCAAGAAGGGTTATGGTTCAAGCAGTCAGTCCGCCATGAATCCGTGCGCATACAATAATCCCATATTTGTTGACGTGGACGGAAACGGGTTCACTCCAAATGGTGATAGCCTGGGCTTCCCTCTGCCCACTGGTCGACTTTCGGTGGCCCAAGCAAAAGCTCTCTTAGCCAAGGCAGGCAAAGAGGTCGATTGAGTCGTAGTCGAATTCAAAAATCGGGACGCAACTTGTGTATGGACCTTGTCCACAAGTTCGTCGCCATTTTCATTTTCCAGGTCGTAGGCGATTTCCATCTGCATGACGGGCTGGATCCCTTCAATTTCGATGAAAACGCTTTTTCCATCCGATTGGAGTTTAGCTGAAAGGACCGTTAGTTTGTCTCGACCGGTTTTCTCGGGATTGGACACCTTGTAGTCGGGTGATCCATAGCGACTTGTCCAGCGGTAGTTCCAATGATTTACGGCGTAGGACTCTGGATCGTTTGCCAACTCTTCGCCTAGCTTTACGCCAAAACGGAGCAGGATTCCATTCTTGTGCGCTTTGAGGGAAAGTGGACGAGGCCAGTCGCCGCCGACATAACGCACGCGCTGCAAGCAACCGTCTCTAGCTCCTGAGGTTTGCCAACCTTTGAGACCTGTAACGTATAATTGTCCATCTTGATCGTTGAAGCGTCCGCGCATGGCTCCCGAGGAGAAGCGAAACGGAAACTTTGAGATAGCTCCTTGTGGGCTTCCGTCCACCTTGTCCTGCATGACAAGAAACATTTCGCACTTTCCGTACGAGAGGTGGAGCATTTCGCCTTTGGGGATGCCCCAATTATCGCTGGTTACCCAGACTTGAGAACCGCATGAGTTGTCCACTTTATGGGGTATCCAGCAGAGTGGGCCATCATAGGTTTTGGGCTTTTCTTCTCGGTGGTGACAGGGAACAAATCCATAAAACCCGCCGGGTTCTACGATGTCTACGCGAGATGCGGGCACCCAAGTTCCCTGTTGGTCTGCTGCAGTTACTACTCCTCCTGGTCCTACGAAGAAGCCGTTGGGATTACGGAATCCAGTAGCGAAACGTTCCAGTTTACCTCCATCTTTACTTACTTTGAGAACTGAACCGCCGTGGCGAGTCCCACTGGCACAACGAATATAATAAAAGTTTCCCTCCGGGTCTGTTTCCAAGCAGGTCGAGAATTCGTGCGAACCGAGGCTGACCTCAGCGTCGTTGTTGAAGTTTTCGTAGAAGTCGATTTCGGAGTCTCCGTTTAGGTCGTGCAGACGCGTTATCTGGTCACGTCCGAGAACATATATCTTGTCGTCCACTATGCGGAGACCCAGCGGATGATAGAGCCCCGTTGCGATTCGTTGCCAAGTGAGTCTGTCCAGCTTGTCGTCGACGCCACGTACAAGCCATACATCGCCCTCCATCGTGGAGACTGCGAGATCGCCGTTGGTGAAGAAATCGTGTCCGCCGAAATGGAGAATGGCGCCCCACGGGTTGTCGAAGGGAGATTGAATAGTGTCCAAGGTGTAAGGTTCACCTTTTTTCGCAATGCCTAGTTCTCCTTTTGTGTCTAGTGTTTCAGCCCACTTTTTAGGTCCGCCTTTCATCCACTTCACCAACTCGGGAGAAGCAAACTTCTTCTTGGCGTATAGGGCAAAACTTTCCAGTTCCTTTTCAGGTCCTTCCCAAAGTAAAATAGTGAATTGGGAGTTGCCTCCCTTTACCTTTGCAATAGCACGATGTCCGTCCACTCCAATCGAGTTTCCATCGTCTAACACGGTTGCGGCGATTACAGTGCTATCTCCACTTTTCTTGGAGCGAGGAATAACAGCCATCTTTATTCCTTTAACTTTACGAACTGCACCAACTCCCCCACCCTGTGGCGATTGAGCAAGAAGTAAGAATTCTGTGTTATCTAATCCACGAATTTCGAAACTGCGAGAAAAGACGACCGAACCCGCTGCCTTTTTAGCCCAAGGAGATTCCAAGACTTCTCCAGTTCCCACCGAATAGCTCAAGACGATGCGTTTTCCGTAATGGTAAAGTCCTTTGTATTTGGCCCAAACACGTGGAAGGGGTCCGAACTTGGTCGGTTTTGCCTTCCACTCTCCTCCTTGAGTCCAACCCGGGCCTTTTGTGATGAAGCTTACCTTGCCGCGAACTTCGTCGTGATCGAGCAATGCATCGCGCCCGCCTTTGACGTAAACGAAACCCTTTGTCCATCCGGCAAACATACTGAGGTTGTCGGCATCGAACCCGATACTCGAATTACTTTCGTCTCCCAACCATATTGCCGTAGCCTTGGGTATCCCGGAAAAAGATCCATTTGGGTCGCTCCTAGATTGCAATAGAGTGGATCCGAAGGTTGGTCCCATTGCAGTTCTGTTCCACCTGTGTTCTGCGGAATTTGACCTGGAACTGGGGAGAAGAAAGGAAACAGATAGTGAAAAAGCAATAAATCCTGACAGTTTCATAAAGCAAAATATAGAACCACCATCACCAGTTTGGCGATGATTCAATACAAGGAAAGGTTCCTGAATCCCTTATTTTTTTCTTACCGGACGGAAAGGCCAGTTAGGTGTGCCTTTGGGGTCCGGCGCCGAAGGGGTCTTGCCTAGACCATAGTCCTCGGCTTGCATGTCTTGTCCCGGCCAAAAGGCTTTATCGCGAATGAAGCCGTAAAAGGAAGGATAGAAAGGATCCACGTAGGCGACATCGGCATTTTTCGGAACTTCTAGCCCTGTCAAATGGTAGGACGCGTTAACTAATAAACGCCGCAAGTCTTCGCTTACCAAATCTACGGAAGCTCCCATAGTAGTGCAAAAGGTAGTTCCCTTCTTTCCGCCAGAAGACTCATAAGTGTGCAACCAAGCCAACGGTTGCATGGGATCGTTCTTCTTGCCCTCAACGTTAGGCGACTTAGGGTCGAGCGTCTTAGTCACTGCTCCGCGTAACAGAATGGTATCCCTTTCGGAGGTAACTTTCTTAACGCCGTAAACGTCGGAAGGACCAAAAACGTCTTTAACTCCATGGAGAATAGGGTGTTTTGCATTGGCTTTTTCAATAACACCGCGAGTTCCCTCTCTCTTGTGACCACCATGATGGTTTACCCAACCTTCACCCATGACAAGGGGACCAAAAGAACCGTAGGAAATCTTTTTACCAAAAGAACCTCCCCCGGTAAAGGCATGGGTAGCGGTACGGATACCGATTACCGGCTTTCCTGCATCCAAGAATTTAGTGATGTGCTTGGCATCTTCTGGGGATGGACGACGAAATCGGGTTCCAGTGAGCATGAGATCAGCATCTTCAAGGTATTTCCACCCTCGAATGCCGGCTTGATTGTTTGGGTCGATGTGTTTTCCCGCGGAATCCCAAGCGAAGAGCACGATACAGTCGAATCCGTGCTTTTGAGATAATATCTTTGCGAGCATGGGCATACTTTCCTCTGTGCGGTATTCCTCGTCGCCAGATATTAGGACAATGGTTTTGCCCTTGCCGGGACCACTGCCACCCTTGAGTTCTAGTACGTCCTTGTCCCCGAATGATAGGCAAACGGATAGAATTAAGGTGTAAAGTGAGAAGACTGCTTTTTTCATAGAGAGCGTTGCGTTTCGTTTGTGGGGTTTAAGGAAAGTGGAAATACTCATGCTGAATCCACAAACGTCAAGAGCGCACGCTCACAAATGAAACAATCAATAGAAGAGGTTTCATCGATTTATTCTAAGCAGGAACAAAGGGGTTCGTCGCCATTTCGCGATCGACAGTGCTATCCGGTCCGTGACCAGGATGAAGAGACGTTTCTCCGGGGAGGCAGTAGAGCTTATCTCTTATCGATTTTTCTAGTGTTGCAAAATCGCCTCCTGGCAAATCCGTTCTGCCAATGCTTCCTGCAAAAATGGCATCACCCACAAAGCAACAATTCTTGGATGGAACATGAAACGCAACGTTTCCGGGGCAATGACCCGGGACATGAAGAACATCCACCTCTTTTCCGAATAAGTCTAGTTTGTCGCCGTCAGATATCCACTGCGTAATTTTGACTGGTTGAAAATTCATGCCGGGCATAGCGAAACTCGACATGCATTGAGGGTTCTCGAACAGTTGTAGGTCATCCTTGTGCCCTAGTACACTCATTTCACCTTCGACCAGTTCCGCTGCACCCGCCATGTGGTCCCAGTGCCCATGAGTCAGCCATAAGGCGGAAAGTTTAAGTCCTCTTGAAGTTAGTATAGGGGCAATCGTTGCCTTTGCCTCAGGCGGAGCGTCGATCAGGATAGCGTCCGCACCATTCTCTTCCCAAACCAAGAAGGCATTCGTGCCAATTGGGCCCAATTCGATTTTTTGAAACTGCAAGTCGCTCATTTTGAATTATTTCAAGCCGCAAATATTCGCATGAGATGCAACATGAAACTTCTTCAGGACGTGACTTTGTCTTCACCTTGACTCTGAAGTCTAAAGATTTAAAAATTTGAACTGAAGGAACTACGACCATCAAAGATTTCTTTAATTGCACTCGAAGTGGGAAAAAATTCGATTGTGGGCACGCAATCGCATATTGGAAAAACCGGCAGAGCGAAAGGCTTGCATGGATTATTGAATTTTAAGATCGTCCCTTCATGCCCGACCTGAAGTTTTACTCGAAGATCTTCTCTTCTATCCGAGTTCATTTCGAACGAATACTTTCCAAGCGATGGGTAAAGATAGTTCTCGGGGTTCGCCAAGGAGAAGCGAGCAGTTTTCGATTTGCTCATTGGTTCTATGGCAGATGCTTGGGTTTGGTTGCCCTGATCGCATTCCTTTCCTACTGGTACCAAGCGGACGCGTTAATCGGGGAGAACGGGATCGCACCTTGGCAAGATGACTTGGAAAAAGTCGAACAATTTGTTGGCGAAAAAGAAGAGGACCAAAGCAAATGGAAACTTCGCCCCACCCTGCTCTGGCTTGAACCTTTGGCCAATGTTAATCTAATCTTCACAATCGGAAGCATTTCCGCCCTGCTTCTCACGCTCGGAGTGATTCCTATCGCAAGCGGAATCGTCTCTTACTTGTGCTACCTCTCGCTAATGGTCGTAGGTGAACCCTTTCTTAGCTTTCAGTGGGACATCCTGATGGCAGAAAGCCTGCTTCTCACACTCCCTTTTCTTCCCGCCACTAAATTCCATTCGCCATTTCAGGGATTGCCCTACTCGAAGTGGGCGCGAATCCTGATTCTAGCACTACTGGCGAAACTCATGCTGGAGTCGGGCATCGTAAAGTTCACCTACTTCGACTCCGACGGTTCAAACGTGTGGATAGATGGAACCGCATTGGACTATCACTACTGGACTCAGCCGATTCCGCATGGACTGAGTGCATGGATCGATTCCTTGCCCGGATGGGTCGACGGTTTTTCGTTGTACTCAATGTA
>JABHOU010000599.1 GCA_018695085.1 Opitutia bacterium
CGACGCCCAAAGTCGCTCCATTTCCTTTCTTCGCTTTGGAGAAATGCCCGCCGACTCTCTGCTCGTTGCCTGCAACTTTTCCGACGAAGCAAAAGATCTCCGCACCGGTTGTCCGTCTTCCGGGAACTGGAGAGTGATCCTCAACAGCTCCAACCTTCCTTACGGTGGCGACGAGAATGATGACTCCGATTTGCTCTACGCGGCAGAACCTAAGGAATGCAACGGCTTTCCGCTCTCTCTTCGGCTCAATATACCCGCCTACTCGGCGCTTGTGTTGACACCTGAGTCCGCTTGAATGCTTTCCTTGTTATTCGTTAGAGCGACTTCCTGTTTCAATCCACTACCGCTTCGCGAGCGGGGCGATCCAGTTCGATCCGAATCTTGTCGAGTATACCGTTGAGAAACTTGCGGGAGTTTTCGGTGGAAAACGTCTTGGCCAATTCTAGAGCCTCGTCGATCACCACGACTGGCGGTACATCGGGTCGATACAGCAGTTCATAGGCGGCCAACCGAAGCAAGGCCAAGTCGGTTTTGGCAATGCGACTAAATTCCCAGTTCTTCGCTAGTGCTCGAATACGCTCGTCTAAGCCCTCCACTTGAGCCACGACTCCATCCACTATTTCAGTGGCGTATGCAAAAAACTCGGGTTTTTCACCTAAGCGAACGTATAGCTCTTCCAGTTCGCGGCCGAGGTCTTTCGGTCGATTCAATTCCCACTGGAACAAATACCGAAACGCAGCCGCTCGATTTTTTCGTCGTCGACTCCAGTTTTCGTTTATTTCTAGTTCTTCGTCCATTTTTGCTTCAATTCGGCCATATGAAGGGCTGCCTCTCCAAATTCTCGTCCTCGATCCAAAGATCCCGTAACTCGTGCTTCGGCGTCTTCGATGGAATCCGTTACGATGATTCCATTGATTATCGGCGTGGAACATGCCACCGCCAGTTGCTGCATGGCCTGTCCTGCGCTTTCGGCCACCAAGTGATGGTGCGAAGTGCTTCCCTTGATGACGACTCCCAGTCCTACCAAGCAATCAAAAGTTTCCGCCTCCAGCATCAAGGACATGGCGACGGGCACCTCGTGAGAACCCGGCACGCGTTCTACAACCAGCCTTTCGGGTTCACCTGCATCCTTGATGATCGCCGTCACCTTGTCCATCAACGCGTCGGTCAGCACCTCGTTGTATCGAGCGCAAACGATGCCCAATCGAAGTCCGTCGGAAGACCATTTGCCACCTTGCGGGGGATCCAGACTCATCGTGCCGTCTCCTTCATCGAAGTAGTATTCTTTCTGCAATTTCCAGACCGTACCCTTCGAGACCAATCACCTTGCGGTTGTCGCGAGTGAGAAGTCTTAGCTTGCGTAACCCGAGGGCCACCAGAATTTGGGCGCCAATTCCGTAGTCTCGAAAATCCATTCCGGAGGCAGAGGAAAGAGGGGAGTCCTTGTCCTGCTTCCCCTTCTTCTTGTCCAAGTCCTTGCGGCGAGGTTCCAGATACAGCAAAGCCCCGCGTCCTTCCTTGGCAATGTGTGTGAGGGACTTTTCGATACTCTCGGCTCCTTGTGGGCCATCCTTCATCCGAAATACGTCGCTCAAAATATTTGCCGACTGTACTCGAGCCAAGGTCGGACCTCTTGTCAATTTTCCCATGGTCAGAGCATAATGTCTGCGTTCGTCGAGCACACTGCGAAATTCGTGTAGGCGAAAATTGCCGAATTGGCATGGGAAATCGGTTTCGGATACCTTATCGATCAGCTTTTCCCGCAGGTGCCTATATTCGATCAAGGAGGCGATCGAAATTAACTTCAGCTTGTGCTTCTTTTTAAACCGCACGAGTTCCGGTAAACGAGCCATGGATCCGTTCTCGTTCAGGATCTCGCAAATGATCCCGCTCGGGTGAAGTCCTGCCAAGGAGGCGAGGTCCACTGCGGCCTCGGTATGTCCCGCTCGTTCGAGAACCCCACCCGGTCTCGCTCGCAAGGGAAACACATGTCCGGGCTGTACCAGTTCATCGGGTCTGGCGCGAGGGTTGGCCAGAATACTTATGGTGGTAGCCCGGTCATAGGCGCTGATTCCGGTTGTTATGCCCTCGGCGGCGTCTACGGAAACGGTGAAGTCTGTTTTTTGGGCCTCTCGGTTTATAGGTACCATGCTGTTTATGCCGAGATGGCTCAACTGGTTGTGCACCAACGGCACGCAAATGAGTCCGCGAGCATGGAGTAGCATTTGGTTTACGCTGTGGGGAGTTACTTTGGCCGCAGCCATCACGAGATCACCCTCGTTTTCTCTAGAGGCATCGTCAGTCACCACCACCATTTTGCCCTTCGCTATGTCGGCGATGGCTTCCTCGACTGTGTCGAACACGTTCTTGGCGGGTTTACCCATGGTGTGAAATTTTATTCAGGGCTCGTTTAAAAAGGTAATATGTTAACGCAATCGGAATTGTTCTCAACGCTATTCGCGTAATCCTTCAATTGATCTTCCCTTGCTTTGGAAGGGGCTCGGGTTGTCTCTCGCGTCAATCTAAAAGAATGGTCACGGGCATATATTTGTTCCCTTTCGATCCCTGCCAACCCGAGGGATGATATATTAGCCCTTTCACTTTCTCCAGTTTATTCGGTGCGTAATCGGCGATTGGAAGGGTGATGGTTAATTCATCGCCTTCGACCTGTGAGATTTGCTTCTTGAGCGTCGTGAAATGGTTCAATTCC
>JABHOU010000052.1 GCA_018695085.1 Opitutia bacterium
AACGTCACCTTTCCACAGAACTCAGACGTAATGCTCCGCAGCCGAGATGGTTCCATGCAATTCGGCCCAACCAACCGAGCAGTAGGAAGCGTTAATTTCATCGAAAACGTCAAATACGGCGCTACTGCCATCGAGTCCGCCGGGCAGTTCAACGGCAAAGATGGACACTGGGACTCCACTGACCTCACCTTACCCAACGGAAAAGCCGCCATCAAGGTGCGTGGTTTCTGAAGCTTGCACAAACTAGATTAAATACAATTTCTGAAGATTATATTTGTACCCA
The DNA here is from genome assembly GCA_018695085.1 of Opitutia bacterium. Classification (GTDB taxonomy): domain Bacteria; phylum Verrucomicrobiota; class Verrucomicrobiia; order Opitutales; family Seribacteraceae. Next base: position 284 of record JABHOU010000052.1, read on the forward strand.
TGAAACAGCTAAAGACTCTCAACAAACTTGCACTAGCCACAATCGGCTTATCCCTAGCTCAAGTTGGCTTTGCTCAGAAGCGTAACTTGGAAGCAACCGAACGCCCTGGAGCGCCGGCCAACATCGGTCAACCCGGTAACGCACCTGCTGCATCCGGTGAAGCATCCGGAGGGGCACCTAGTGATGCGGGAGCTCAACGCCCAGTAAAGCTGAAGAAGAAAGGCGTGTCCACTTATTTTGGCTACAGTTCAAAGTACTTTTACCGATCCAATGCTCTCATGACTAGCGGTCCCAGCGAACAAAAATCAGCAATGTGGACCAATACCTTCTTTGCCGGAGCAGGCTTGGGTGTGATAGAAACCGATTCATCGGTTATCACTCCTTATGTTGGTGGCAGTTGGACAATCAACGATTACATAAAAGGCGAACTCTCTCCATTCAATTACAACTCCAGCGGTGCCTACGCTCTTCTTATGGCACAGTATGGAAATGGTTGGTCGACTCGGGCCGGAGTAAGTTACGCCAGTGATCGTAGTACGGAAAGAGACGAAGAAGACTACAAGGAGTTCTTTCCCAGCATCGGAGTAATGAAAGCATATCCGCTTAGTGATTCCACTCTCGGGATTTTTGATGCATCCGTTGGTAAGCACATTACGGACTCGTTTGACTTGTTTAATAACACCGATGCCGGAACCCTCGACAATTGGGAGATGTCCGCATCATACGGGTTAAGATGGAGACCCAGCGAAAGGCTATCTTTTGGACCTCAGTATCGCTTGAGTTACAAGATTTACGATGATGGTTCAAACAAGGATCGAGTTGACCTAACCAACATGGTGTCATTGAGAATCGCTTATGAACTGTCGACTTCAGTAACGCTTGATCTTTCGACGGCATACACCAACCGCGACAGCTCAGGGGTAGATTCCGGAGTAGATCTCGACTTCGAAAACATAGATACTGGAGCTGGCCTTTCGCTGAACGCCCGTTTCTAGAAGTTTCATTTTCCAGATCGGCCTAGTGAAGGTCGGACGGAAGAAATCCACTTCCACATATCGTTTGCATAGGATCAAAATTATATTGATCAGCAACAAGCCAAAGTATTTCTATACTGCATTTCTATTTAGTGTGGTATTTTCAAATGCCGCCACAACGACATATGTCGGTGGCAAGGTTGAGGTCATCGATCCCACTTTGTCTGGTGAAGAGTCGATATCCCTATTGGAGATCAACTCCACTATAGCTCCCAAGCGAGTAGTTTGCACGGGAAGAGGTTCCAGGACTGAAATCCACGACGGTGGTACCATCCTTCGCCTCGGAGCGAACACAGTGGTCAAGAAGGAGGAACCCGGCAAATACTGGATTCACTCTGGGAGTCTTCTTTTTTGCTCCACCGTCTCCACCACCGTTCACTTCTCTTCCCTCCAGTCATCCGCCACCTTCGAAGGAAGAGGAACGATCATTCTCGAAACCACCGGAAACGGAGGCTTCAAGCTAATACCCTTGGAAGCCAAAGGGTATTTCAACACCGCTAAAGATGGAAAAAAGGAAGCCAAAGCGGGGCAGTTGTTGTTTGTCGTAGATAACCCATCTAATTTCGGTGATGCCTACGACATAGATCTCATGCTTATGCTGCGCTCAAGTCTTTTAATAAACTCTTTTCCCGACCCCCTTCCCACTTTTGAACATATCGGACTGGCCATCTACTCGCAGGAGTTAAAGCTAAAGGGAAAGTACGATGCCTTGATCGGAAACGCCCCCACTAAAGACAAAGTGCAATTGTGGGCGTTTGAGAGAGGTCAGGGATTTAGCAGAGAGAAAAAACCGTCAAAAAGTAAATCCACAACCCAAAGCAAAGGGTTTCTGGGACGACTTTTCGGTGGGAGAAGCAAAGAGTGATAAGAGCTATACAGGTCTATCTTTGGTTCGTCGCCGCAATAGCGGTCACTTCAGTAAATGCGAAAGATCTAAACGACCTTGGCAAAATCAAACTTAAAGCCTTAAGCGGAGATCCGAGCTCACAACTTCGCTTGGGTTTTCATTACTCCACTGCGAAAGAAAACCTTGAGGAAGCTTTCTTCTGGTATAAGAAGGCAGCCAAGGCGGGAGAACCATCGGCTTATCATTACGTCGCCAAGGCTTACGCCACAGGTCGAGGTACCCCTCTAAATCTAGAATTAGCCAAAGTATGGTACGAAAAAGCAGCCTTAAGAGGGAGTGCAACTGCCATGGCCAAACTGGGAGATTTGATCTCAGTGGACGATGCAAACAATACCGTTAACGCGCTGGCTCACGCATGGTACGCCCTAGCCGTGGGAAACGGAGAATCCGCATGGACGGAACGACGAGACCGACTGGCCGAGGGAATGTCGGAAGAGACCTTGGAACTCGCCCGGAAAAGAATGGAGGAAATAAAAGGGAAAATCTTGCCTCCCAAGGAACGCCGACCCACCCCACCCTCTCCTACCAAGAAACGAGGTGAATATCATTTTCAATCCGGGCAGAAATACTTTGGCGATCTGAAAGAAGGGCTTCCCCACGGTTATGGTCGTATACAATCACCAGACGGCGAGCGGTTCTTCGGAGAATTCCAAAACGGAAAACCTTACGGATACGGCACGCATTTTTCGTCCCAAGGTTTCATTATATTCTCAGGTCTGTGGGAAGGCGACAAGGCAATCGCAGGGGACAGTCCGCAAGCCCGCCTGCGAGCCATGCTCAAGTCGCCCTAGCCTGCAAACATTACGACTAACCTGTACCACGAGATTCCAACGGACGACACAAGGAGCAAAGTAAGCTCAAGTCCCCCGGCAGAATTCATCTGATTGAAGACCCGGATTCTCCCGCCAGGTTAGAGCGGAATTCAGAGGCTTGAATGCGATCCGTCGCAGAGGGCGCCTTGCAAGGAATGCTTGCAGTTGCACAAAGCGATGTTGCGAGTTTCGGTAATCTCGACTTTTTCGGGCGAAAAACCAGTACCCTTGTGAGATCCGTCGCAAAAAGGTTGTTCCGCGGAACGACCGCATGAACACCACCAGTATTCCCCGGGTTCCAACTTGAGAACGGCGGGGGTCTTGGAAGGAATGACGGGGTCTTCGCTCATATTCTCCAGTTCCTAATGATGAGCAGTCGGCGGGTGATGATCCACAACGGAAGCTATAAAAAGCTTCGATGCTGCAATACCCAAAATCACAACCGCAAACATTATCACAGGGACGAGAATCATTGGTAGGCGAAACTTCGTGTGCCCAAATTGGGGGTCGTCTATAAAATCCATGTTTTTTGTTTTGGTTGAATCTGCCCTTCAGGTCAACCCGGAAGGAATTACGAATTGCTTGATCACGAAGATAAATTCATAAGTCTCTAAAAAGTCAGCAAGGTATCGCGGTTGGGTAGGTATTGAGTACGAAGGGGGAAGACTATCTGTAGACTCAGGTATACTCGCGAAAATGAAACTGCAAAAAAGGAAGAAAAGAACTCGCGTGAGGAGCACTCCCTTACTTCCTGTTATTCCACCACCCAAGAGTCCGAACCGGTGAGAAGGGCTTGGAGATCACCCTCGCCTTGCTTTGAATGGGAGACTTCCAACTGCTGGGTAACGGCGTCCTCGTATGTTTCCCTACCTTCGAGTTGGCGAAAAATTCCAAATGGCGTCGGAAACGCGGGATAATTGAGCTGGGAAAGCAAGGCAGGATAGGCAGGATTGGATGTTTTGGAGTTGTGGATGAGAAGATCACTCTCGTTAACCCCATTCTCACCTAATGTGACAACTTCGGGATCGAAACCATTGACTCGAATTCCCTTGTTGCGTTCAGCTCCAAAAACCAACGGCTCACCTTCCTCCAAAAACAAGCTTTGCTCAGCTTTGCTCTCTCTCCCTGTAACAGGTTCCCAAGTTTTGTTGTTATAGATAACGCAATTCTGGAAAATTTCGATGAATGAGGTACCTTTGTGAGCATGAGCAGCCTTAAAAGTCTCAACCATGTGCTTCATATCGGTATCACTTGTTCGGGCCACAAAAGTCGACTCGCTTCCTAGTGCAAATAGAAGCGGGTTCACGGGGTAGTCTACAGAACCAACAGGAGTACTTTTAGTCTTTTTGCCTACCTCGGAAGTAGGGCTGTATTGGCCTTTGGTGAGACCATATATGCGGTTATTGAAAAGCAGTACGTTTACATCCGGATTCCTGCGGATAAGATGAAGCAAGTGATTCCCACCGATGGAAAGACCGTCGCCATCTCCCGTCACCATCCAAACGGAGAGTTCGGGGTTAGCCACCTTTACTCCAGTGGCAACTGTAGGTGCACGACCATGAATGGTATGAAAACCGTAGGTATTCATGTAATAAGGAAACCGACTGGAACAGCCAATCCCGCTTATAACTACAAATTTTTCCTTCGGAACTCCAAGCTCGGGGAAGGTGCGCTGTATGGCGTTGAGAATAGCGTAATCGCCACAACCAGGGCACCATCTAACGTCATTGGGTGCGACGAAATCCTTTTTATTGAGAGCGTTTTCCTCTTCGGGTACTGCCGTTTTCATCGTGATGGCGATAGAATATAATTAGCGTATCGTTTCAAGTATCTTATTGCTAAGCTCAGAAACCTTAAAAGGTTGCCCCTGCACCTTGGAATAGGAAATTACATCAATGAGATACTTCGAACGAATCAAGAGGCTCAATTGACCCATGTTTAGTTCAGGAATGAGAACTTGTTTGAATTTGGAGAGGATATCACCCAAATCGTTGGGAAAAGGATTCAGATTGCGAAGATGTAGGCTGCTGACAGGAAAACCTTCCGTTCGTAAGTTACGTACCGCGGAAGTAATTGCACCATAAGTGCCACCCCATCCAAGAACCAGAACATCACCGCCTTCAGCATCGCCAAACACCTCGGATGGAGGAAGAGAGTTGGCGATTGCATTGACCTTGTCTGCTCTCAACCGCGTCATTTCTTCATGATTGTTGGGATCATAACTGACACCGCCCTCCTCATTTTTTTCTAAACCGCCAACCCGATGCTCCAATCCGACTTGTCCGGGAATGGCTTGATCGCGAGCGAGAGTAGAAGGGTCTCGCTTATAAACAACGTATTCTTCGTTGGAGTCGGCAAATGGGACCTCAAGATCAGGTAGGTCGGAAACATTAGGGATCAGCCAAGGTTCGGCCCCATTCGCGATATAAAGATCACTCAAAAGAATAACCGGTGTTTTGTAGGTAATGGCTATTCTTGCAGCCTCGATAGCGCAATCAAAGCAATCGGAAGAAGAATGGGCAGCAATGATCGGGATTGGACTGTCGCCATTTCGCGAATACATGCTCTGCAAAAGGTCACTCTGTTCGTTTTTAGTAGGCAAACCCGTACTTGGACCTCCGCGCTGAACATTGCAAATGATCAAGGGCAGTTCGGTAATTGAAGCCAAACCGATGAATTCGCTCTTTAAGCACATTCCTGGCCCACTGGTGGCGCAAACAGAAAGCTTACCTGTAAAACTAGCACCCAAGGCCATACCCATCGCAGCTATTTCGTCTTCGGCTTGAATAGTCTTTACGCCAAAATGCTTAAGTGCGGAAAGACCTTCCAAAATAGGAGATGCAGGGGTTATGGGATAACCTGCATAGAGTAATTCAAGCTTAGCTTGTTTTGCTGCAGCGACCAACCCATAGACCAATGCCTCATTGCCCGAAATTTTGCGGTAAACACCAGCATCAACGGGAGCCTTGGCGATTTGGTATCGATTTCGGGCCGATTCCATCGTGTCGCCCAAGTTGAAACCAGCTTTGAGCGCAAGTGTGTTGGCCTCTGCCAAAACCGGTAGGCGCTTGCCCCACTTGTCTTGAAAGAACTTAAGCGTTGGCTCTAACGGACGACCGTACACATAATACATAAAGCCAAGAGCGAAGAAATTCTTGCAACGCGCCTTGTCGGTAGGCTTGAGAGGACTTTCGGAAAGCGCCTCCTTCGTCAAATTCGTAAAGTCTATCTCGACAAGATGATATTTATTCCGTAAGTCATCGTCCTCAAGCGGATTAGTTTCATAACCCGCCTTCGTCAAATTCATCTTTTTAAAGGCTTCAGTATTGACTACAAGCATGCCGCCAGTCGGCAAATCAGCTAAATTCGACTTGAGAGCCGCCGGATTCATGGCGACAAGTGCATCGGGTTCGTCACCGGGCGTAAGAATTTCACGGCTCCCGAACTGTACCTGAAAGCCGGAAACACCCGCCAAGGTTCCTGCAGGAGCTCTGATTTCCGCAGGAAAATCGGGCAGAGTAGCTATGTCGTTTCCCGCAAATGCACTGCTGTCGGTAAATCGTTCACCAACAGTCTGCATACCATCGCCGGAATCACCCGCAAAACGGACAACAGCAGAGTCGATTTCAATAAAATTATCTTTGGCTTGTGCCATATCAAAAATGAGGGACTGAAAGTCAGGTTAGCAAACTGGAGAGCGAACAAGAAAGTAGCAATTTACATATTTCGCAATGTATCTTTATTCCGCTTATTTCAAGCTTGAAAACAAGATTTAAGTTAACTCGCACTAGAAAAAGTCAAGCAACCTCAGCCCCAAATGTTTCCTCACGAAAAATGGGAAGAGGAAAAGCGAATAAATTGAACGCCAAGGAGATGCGTTTGCCAGATGAAGAATTCATTCGTACACCATGTCGAAGCTCCGAGGGAAAGAGGACCACGGACCCTGCTTTGGGCACGAGAGAAAAGTCCTCCTCGCCATCGGATCGAAAGAAGAGGTCGCCCGAATCAATGGGTGCTTCAAGATAGTAAACACCGGAAACCACAGACTCTCGAGCATGATTGTGAACGCCAGTACTGTCTCCTGTTTCGGAAAGATTAAACCAGAAAGGGGGATGATCAAGACCAGTTGGAGCCTCAAATAACGCCAGCAATTTTTTCCCATAAACATTCACAGCCAAGTCACGTACCGGACGGACAATATCACGAACACTCGGGACTTTTTGTATGGGCAGGTAGGAATTTTCCCAACGACCGCCAATCTTGTGAGAAAAAGAAAGGTCGCCCATTCCCAAATTCAATTCATACAGCAACCGGGAAGTCAGTTCAACGTGGTTAGGCAAATACCCTAGAAAGATTTCTTTTCCGCCGAAGGATATTTTTTTTAACTCTTCCATGGTGTGTGGGAGCGATTACCTGCGCAATCGTAGCAGGAGATCGGTTTGTTCAGGAAAACTTTCGCACAATCCGTCAATGTCACCCCAAGCGAAATCAGCAAAGTCGAACCCCGGCGAAACCGAACAACCGATAAGACACCATTCTCCAGGGTGACAAAGCTCAGCAGCAAAAGTGGTTGGCGCGGGAATCGTAAATTGAGGTTCATGCCCTAGAGCCATATCCGATCCGAGGGTTTTGAGAATGTAACCATCAGCTCCAAACATATGAACCCGCAACCCGCAGCCTGCATGAAAGAACCATGTCTCATCGCTCACCAAACGATGCCATGCCGAATATTCATTGTCATGCAGCATATAGTAAATGCAAGAACTCAACGCACGTTCACCATGAACAGTAGAAAGTTTACTACTTGATTCAAAAGTTCGGCGAAACCATCCCCCTTCAGGGTGATGTTTTAATCCGAGGTTTTCGATGACTTCCTGAGCTGTCATGTGAAGAATGGCTAGGAATGGTCGGGACGGAGAGATTCGAACTCTCGGCCTCCTGCTCCCAAAGCAGGCGCGCTAACCAGACTACGCTACGTCCCGAAACAAAGTTAGGTAGAATAGGGATTTCAGTCCGACAAGCAAAGCAATTCCAATCAAATTTTAATATATTGATCAATAAGCCACAATCCGCGATTGGGTTTGCCCTAAACGCATCAACGCATCATGATGCGTTGATGCGTTTAGAAATATGAGAAATTTTTGTAAAGACAAGCCGACCGAAGCCGACCTTAGACAATTACTAGAGCAACGTATTGTCTTCTTGGATGGCGCAATGGGTACGATGATTCAGCAACACAAGCTGGAGGAGGAGGACTTTCGCGGAGATTTATTTAAGGAACACGACAAAGAGCTGAAGGGAAACAACGACCTTCTCTGTCTCACGCGACCTGAAATAATAAAGGATATCCACAGTGCCTACTTCGAGGCCGGAAGCGACATGGTTGAGACCAACACCTTCAGCGGAACCAGCATCGCGATGGCGGACTATTCTCTGGAGGGAATCGTTCATGACCTGAATGTCGAAGCGGCTCTGCTCGCCCGTGCTGCAGCAGACGAAGCAATGGAAAAGGATCCTAATCGGCCTCGTTTCGTAGCTGGTGCCATCGGTCCTACAAACCGAACTGCTTCACTATCTCCGGATGTCAACGACCCTTCCAAAAGAAACGTAACCTTTGACGAACTGGTAATCGCTTACCGCAATCAAGCAAAGGCCTTAATCGAAGGCGGAGTCGACCTGCTCTTGCCCGAAACTACCTTCGACACTTTAAACCTGAAGGCCGCTCTGTTTGCCATCGAAGACTTATTTGATGAAATCGGGCAGCGCATTCCGCTGATCCTGTCGGTCACGATCACAGATGCCTCTGGTCGTACTCTATCGGGCCAGACAACAGAAGCCAGTTGGAATTCCATCTCTCATTCAAAACCGCTCTGCGTTGGTCTCAACTGTGCATTGGGAGCTGACGCGATGCGGCCTTATCTCCAAGAGCTCTCGCGCAGCGCCGACTGCCTCGTGCACTGTTACCCGAACGCCGGACTACCCAATCCCTTGGCGCCAAC
>JABHOU010000371.1 GCA_018695085.1 Opitutia bacterium
AAACTCAGTTTAAAGGAAACACTGCCGAACTCATGGCCGGGATTTGCCCGAATCGGGAATTGGGGGATTTGTTATCGGCTATCTGGATAAAGCGAAAGGACATGCCGCAAGATGCGATACGATCCGGCCTATCGGCGCTAAGCAAAATCGAACCATCAAGATACGAGGATTTCTTTTCACATTATCTCAAAAGCGAAGATCCAATCACCCGTGCGATTGCCGTACGTTGCCGGGGATTGATTCCCGACAAGGACCTATTCGAAACGTTTCGGTCGTACGTACATGATGATAACGCAAAGGTCGCCCAAGCAGCGCTCGAAAGTCTTCGACGCGCCCCCGTGGACTCGAAACCCACAGAAGGCTTGCTCGACTACTTGACCCGATCCTTCAGTAGCTCCGAGGAGAGTGTCCTGCTGGCAGCACTCGATCTTCTGGGAAAACGCGCCACAGTCGATGAGTTTGATTCTGCTCTTGAAGTTTTGAAACCCTTTCTCGGGGGAGAAGAAAGCCGGGCTCGGCAAGCTGCAGCCGAGGCATTGAACGACCTCAGCGGCAACGAACGAATTGCAGACATCTCGATTGCCCAAGGTTTCGTAGGTCATTGGATGGTCGTAGGTCCTTTCCTCAACGACAACAAGAATACGGGGACTACAAAAGTTTATCCTCCGGAACTTCAAGAAGATGCCGAAACCTACAAAGCAGAGTATCGTTGGGAATTTGGTGGAGGCCAAGCGAACAATCGAGAACTAGACCTGACCTGGGTCGAAGCCTCAGCCCAAACTTTGGAAGGAGAGGTGCACATCGCGGCGCACATGCCGGTGCCGGTTCGCTATGCCGTCGCCTACGCCAAAACCGAATTGATATCAGATGAGGAATGTTTTGTTCGTCTAGAGATCGAAGTGAGAGAACTATTAAGCCAAAAGGTTTGGATCGACGAAAAGGAAGTCGCCGATTTTACGTTTCAGCGCAATGAGCTAAGCAGTAGAACCTCCGAACGCATGAGATCGAAACCCAGACACACGAAAACGGTCAAGATCAACTTGAAAAAGGGTTCCAACAGAATAATGATCAAGACAGCAACCTTTGGCGGAAGTTGGTGGCTTCGCATGAGAATTCTCGATGAAAGTAAAAACAAAAAGGCCGATGGCGTGACGCTAGTCGCCTCCAAGCCAAGATCGAGATGATTGGCTACGGAAAAACAGGTTTCATCACTTTGGCTCTTTGGTTGGGATACTTGAGTTTCAGTTCCGCAGCGAAGGCTGACCAAGAGAATGATTTTGCAAACACGTTCGAAGAAGCCGACAGATCATTCGTCGAGGGCAACTTCACACTGGGCACCCGGATTCTCAACGAATTGATCACAGATCACCCCGGAGACTTCGATTTGGCCGCTCGCGCCCTACACCGCATCTGCCTTTCGGAATATATGGAACTAGTGGCAAACGATTGGCCCAGTTCCGGTTATCCCAAGAAATTCCTTAACGCCGCAGGCAACGACCATGGGAAAATGTGGGACTTGATTTCGTCATATGTTCGTGAGGCTTTTCTGGTAGAAGGAAAGTTTGCCAGAGACAAGGAACGATACACGGTATTTCCTCCGCCATACTTTCTTGAAAGCCTATGGAGGAGTAGGCGTGATTACCCGCTTACTCCTATCGAAAACATGTCCGATGAGGCGGCTGAGCGCATTCTGGCCTTGCGACAATCTGGCTACCTTGACGCCAACGCCCCGGCAGTGCTTGACGCATCCACGTTACTGGTTTTTCTGCGGTCCAGGCAAAAGCGACACCTTGAAGCAGCCCGACTCGTCGATGACTTGGTATTCGCAAATAACGATCATATCGACTGGCTCTTGGCCAGGGCTAGGTTTCATTCGATAATAAAATCTCCCCGAACCCCAAAATTGCTTCGTGATTTGTTTGCAAAACTCAACGAATCCGGCGTCGATCCAATAATGGCAAAGGCCGCCAGACGGGCTGAATCATTAAGAGGATTATGGATAGAGGCTCCAAAAAAACCGATACTAGAGGAGCAGGATTGGATGGGACAGATGGTGCCGGATGACAATAATCAGGTATGGGACAGACTGGGCGCAGGTTTGGCCAATGGATTAGAGGAACAAATCGACCTTTGGATTCAGGGCTCATTAAGTGAAGAGCAGAGTCAAGCTTACATGCTACGCAAAGATGGGACAGGTTCAGCTACGTCTTGGTCAGTATTGGATAATCAATTGAAATCACTCGGTCCCAAAACAATTCGGGGCCTTCGAAAGTTCCAAGAGGTCCGATGTCAATTAGACCGCAGATCCATGAACACCGGAAAAACCAATCAAACTGAAAAACTAGAATTATTTCGAAGGTTTCCTTGGGCTGAAACATCTCATCGTCAATTAATGGCCTACGCAAAAAAAGAGCTTATGGATGGGAAGGGGCAATCAGCCAGACGGGCATTCCGAGATTTAATCGAACATACCGAGCAACCAGAGATGATTAGTTTCGCCCGAGTTGGAATTTGGTTAGCTGCGGCTCAAGATAAAAACAAGGAAGAGCTTGTTTCGCTTTTTAATGAGATTGATGAAAGTGAGATTTTTCCATGGATGGGAAAAACTGCTTCTGCAAAAGATATAAAAGTTCGGTTGATGGAAGGAATAAATCCTACTTCGTCTAGTGCTCTCCCTTCCCTTTCAGAGCTAAATATTAGATTTCTCAAACTCCCTGCTCAACCGCTTTGGCCTCAAAATCGGAGTTCCACCGGTCTCGAATTCGTGGAACTCCAAAGTGTGGGTTCGGATTTACTCGTAAGCACACGCAACGTATTGGCTTGGTACAAAGCGAAAAACGGAAACAAGCCCGTATGGGTTGACGCTTTCCGTGGCGTGCATGGGAGTTCGACAAATCGTATAGGCAGGTTTCGCCCTATAATCCATGGGAACACGATTTATACCCGTTGGGGTTATGAAGGCGATGCTCGTAGATTGGTCGCCATGGATGCAGCAACTAGAAACATCATCTGGAACCTCGATGTAACAGGACCCGAGGACGCAAGAAGGAAAATCCCTTTGGGTAACCCAATACTGTCTGGTGGCCAAATCTATCTAGCCGCAGCTTGGGATGGGCACAGGTCCACTGGTGGCTTCAACCTACGCCTGACCAGTGTAGAAGCGGCAACGGGAAGAAAAAATTGGCATAAGGATCTACACATCCAGTCCTCCCAACCCAAATTCGTAGGAGTCTTCGGCGAATCCTTAACGGTTCATGACGGAGCACTCTATTGTTCCCCTAGTACAGGATTCCTTGGACGATTTGACCCCCGAGACGGCCAAATGGAATGGATGCACAATTATGAATCGGTTCCTGAACACAGTTTGCACGCAAACAGCTTGGGTACTCCACCGCAAGTCATGGGCAACGTAGTGATCAGCTTGCCTCGAGATACAAATACAATCACGGGGCTAAATAAAGAAACAGGCGCAGTCATCTGGCGGTCGTCTCTTTTGCTACCCAAGGAAGTTATCGGTAGCGCTAACGGGCAAGCGGAAGCGGTGGTGCACTGCCTCAATAGCTTGGCTTCAATCGACGTGGCAACCGGAGAGATAATTTGGAAGGTAAACTTTTCAAATAGGATTATAGGTCAACCGACGATGCAGGGCTCACACATATATCTGAGTGATGAAGAAAACTTGTATCTCTTTGATGCCGAAACAGGCATAGAACTAGAACAATTAGTATTGCCCAACACGAAGAATTCCATCCGAAACATAATTGTTCTTAACAAGAACATGTACCTAATAACGGATGAACCGAGCGAGGAAAACGAAAGTTCCTTCGTCAGAAAAACCCCGGACGATGCGGCTTGGGAAATTTCGTTAAAGGAT
>JABHOU010000625.1 GCA_018695085.1 Opitutia bacterium
CTCAGTGGAAACTATGGTTTTTTCAACCTCTTGACCATCGTCCTTTGCATCCCTCTGATCGACGATCGCATGATTCCTGAAAATCTTCGAAAAAGGATATCCGTAGAGAAGGAAACCCAAATAGTATGGAAATCCTTATCCCGAAATATCGCCCTAACCGGCCTCTGTTTTTTCTTTCTGATCACAGCATGGAATTCTTTGTCCGCCGATCTTAGGGGGAATCAGGGAACGAATCAGGCAACTGAACAGGAACCATCGATCTTGGATGAGGCTAGAGAACTCATTAGGCCATTACGCTCTTTCAATTCATACGGGCTCTTCCGGGTTATGACCCGAACTCGCCCGGAAATCCTAATAGAGGGAAGCTCGGACGGCGAACACTGGGAAACCTATCACTTCCGATGGAAACCCACTGACTTGAAGCGAAGACCGGGATGGGCAGGTCCACATATGCCGAGAATCGATTGGCAAATGTGGTTCGAGGGCTTGAATGCGGAACGCCATGTTGCGCATCCGTTCTCTCGTTTCCTCTACGGGCGTTTTCTCGAAATCATGGCAACCGGAGGAACGGCAAAGGAATGCTTCGACCTCAGGACAGTATTAGGAGAGCGAGAGTTTCGAGCACTCGCAAATGCAAACCCAACCGTGCAACAGCAAGCAATTGCAAACTTCAATGCCCTTATGAATGTCTTTGTCGCTCGTTCCCAGTGGTTCGGAAAGTTTCTCCAAGCCTTAATGGAAGAAAGGAAAGAAGTTCTCGATCAGTTGGCGGAAACCCCAAGTTTCGAATCCCCTCTAAATTTCCTGCGAGTTTCCATTAGGCATTATCGCTTCACCACCAAAGAACAAAGGAGGGAAGGCATTTGGTGGACCGAAAGTGACATTCCGGAAGCAATCTATATTCTTAAAAGTGGTAAAGCGAATACAACGCTCGACCAACCCAGGTAAATCATTTCGAATGACTGCTGATGCAAAGAGGTTGCTGGACCGAGGCAGACTCGAACTACGGCCGTTATGGCCGAGAAATGCATATAGCCCAACCTGTTGCACTAGCAGCCTCGAGACCCTTGAAGCTAAGGAGTTAGCGGTCGGTCTATTCAATCTCAAACAGTTCTGGCTTTGCCTCGACTGACGAGCGTCAATCGTTTAATCTGTTTTTTACATTATGAAAAAAATGTCATTATCTCGCCTGTTTCTATTCATGTTCGCTTCCTTTGCTCTTCTGAACGCTTCTTATGCGCAGAAACAGAAAAGGGTGGATCCGCTTGCGATTCCAGAGATCACCCGTGATCAAGTGATTTGCTTCGCTCTTTACACGGTTCACGCGAAGACCCTGAAATTGACTGCTCAACTCTATCCGCTCAAGGAGGGGGAATCACGCAAGGCAGTTCTGGAAGTCAAGCGGGGAGGCAATTGGAAAAAGGTAGCCGAGGCCAAAGTGATCGAGAGGGGTTGGACCGTTCCCTTTCGGGTAGAGAAGTGGGATGATTCTCAAGAGATTCCATACCGAGTTAGGCATGGGGAAAAGGCGACCTATGAAGGGATAATCCGCAAGAACCCCATAGGTAAGCGGGAATTCGTGGCCATTGGATTTACCGGGAATTCCATCAACCCCGGTCATGGGGGTGATATCCCGAAGAAGGACTTGGTCGAGAATATCAAAAAACTTCGACCCGACCTTCTTTTCTTTTCCGGGGACCAAGTGTACGACCATCGTCGCCATTACGCGGCTTGGTTGAGGTTTGGGCGTGATTTTGGAGAGGTGATCAAAAACTTCCCGACCGTGACCATTCCCGATGACCATGATGTGGGACAGCCCAACATATGGGGGCACAATGGAAAGAAGTCGACTCTCCCCGGGGCTTCCGACGGTGGGTATTCCATGCCCGTCGAATACGTCAAGGAGGTGGAGCGTGCTCAGACCAGCCATTTGCCCGACCCTTACGACCCTACGCCCATCGAGCGGGGTATCGGAACCTATTACACTCATCTTAATTGGGGGCGTATAAGCTTTGCCATTATCGAGGATCGCAAGTTCAAGACCGGGCCGGCCGGCATGATTCCCGAGCAGGGCCCCCGTCCGGATCACATCCGTAATCCTGACTACGACCCCAAGTC
>JABHOU010000075.1 GCA_018695085.1 Opitutia bacterium
GTCACATAGGCGAAATCGTCCCCGACGAACAGGCGGCGGCCGAGCCCGTTGCCCAAGCCCCATTGGCGAAAGCCTGGAGTGTCTGCGGAGTTGCGGGGGAGGAAGGGGCCGTCGTCGTCGGAAAAACGACCGTTTCGCGTGGGTATGGAATGAATGCGACTTCTTTGACTGCCGACGTTTTCAAGCGCGAACAAGAGATTTTCTCCGGTGGTGAGGTCTTCTATGGTGCCTCCAAGATGCAAAGCGTCGATTTCCTGGCCGCTGAACAGGTCGTAGCTGACTATCTTTCCGTTCTCGAGTCCGACGAATGCTACGTTGCCTGCGGTGGCGATGGCGTTGGCGGGAGAACCGAGTGGTATTTTCCATGAGACGGAAGGGCTCTCCCTGCTGGTGAGGTCTACTACGGTGAGACCCGCGGAACCGTCGGCGACTGCGATATAGTTGCCCGCGAGCGCGGCCTTGCGCACGGAGCCCGGAGTGTCGATCGAGGAGATTTTTATGGGTCGCACGCCCGAGCCGATGTCGAACAGGTCTATGCCCGCGGGGCCGTTGCCGAGTATGGCGAGATCGTCCTCGGTGGTGACGAAGTCGGAGAATCCTCCGCTCGCGGGAGCGGTGGCGAGGATGCCGGTGAAGACGGGGTTTCCTCCGCTGGGATCGGTGCCGTTTAGAATTTCGAAGCCGTCGGGGACGCTGTCGCCGTCGGTGTCGGGCTGGTCCTTGTTCGTTCCCACGATGCGTTCGCCGCGGTCGGAGAGGTAGTCGGAGTCGGTGTCCGGTCCGTCGTCTGCGCAAAGGGGGATGGGCGGCACTTGCTTGTTGCCGCCGTTGCGGGGGGACACGAAGCACACGGAGCCGATTATCAGGCGGGTGGGTTCGAGCATCCATGCCTCGTAATAGCTGTTCGGGCGCACGATTGCGCTGTAGGATCCGCCGGGCCCCACCTTTATGCGCTGGGCCGCGATCGGAGGATCGCGTCCTTCCTCCCTTTCCGATCCCATGCGCTTGATAAAGACGAAGGATTCCCCCTTGTACTCGTCCAGTTTTCCCTTGAGCGAGCCCTCGAGGAAGGTCTGCCAAGCTCTCGCGAAATCCTTGATTTGCTTGTCCAGGCGCTTTCTTCCTCCGGGCAACGACCTGTGGGCGTCCCGTACTTCCTTGATCACCTTTGCCAAGGCGGCCTTGTCTCCCGTGAAGTCGTTCTTGCCCGCGATCCCCTTGACCTGCCGACCGAGAGCCGTGGTGGCGGTCGCGTATTTTTCCCACGCCTCCATTTGAGGGGTGATCGAGTTGCGGGATCGTTCCAATGCGGTGGTGAAGTCGGAGTGGGCCTGGGTTATTCTTTGACTGGCCCCCGATTTGCCCGAGGCGGCCTTTATGGCGGTGTCCCGGATGGTGGTCGCGGCGCTCGAGAACGCCGGCCAGCAGGGAGTTTCTCCACCGAACAGGGCGGTCGCGTCCCGGGCCAGCTTGGCGTGGAGCAGGGTGTCCGCCTCGGCGTTTTGGCTGAAGGTTTCCCAGTCGGACGCCTTGGGGGCTTGGGCCGAGGCGTAGGCGGTTCCGCTTCCCAAGACCTTGTCGGCGTAACCCAAGTCATCGTCGTTGCTTCCGAAAGTGGTTTCCTCAATCCCCTCGGACAGGTTGGCCAAGGAGGTGAACTGGTTTTCGGTGACGGCCATGGAGGAGTGACTGATGCCGCAGGTGCCGGGTTTCAGTTTCTTTACGCTGGGGCCGCTGATCACGGCCTTGCCAAATACTTCCGCTCCGGGAGAAGAGCCGTGCCAACCCGGTTGGCGAATGCCCACTCCGGGGTCCGTCTCCAGATACTTCCCGTCCTCCGAAACCGTCATCGGACCCGCGATCTCCCACTTGCCCGTGTCGTGGTCGAAGCTCCAAAGGGCCGACTTCGTGCCGGGGGGAAGTCCGTCCACGTTGGGAAAGCGAGCGGGCACGGGAACGTCGAAGTTGGATGCTCCATCGGTCTGCACGGTGATTACGAGCGGCATCTTGAGGCTTTCCGGCAAGGGCTCGGGCAACCGATCCGAGGCTACCGGAGCTATGCCTACGCTGCCACCCGTGGTCCCGTCGTCCGCCTGGAGCGATCCCGGCGGTATGGTGATGGAGGTGGCCTCGAGAAGAGCCCGTTGCTCGGCTGTGCTTTTTTCCAAGTAGCCGGGCGCCAAGGCGATCTTGGTCTTGGCATTGGCATCGACGGCCTGCAGAGCTCCTTTCATAACCTTGGGCAAGTATATCTTTCCGTCCTTGGGATCGGGCTTGTAAGTACCGTTCTCGTCGTAGACGCCGTAGCGGGTCGCGGGAACGGTGTCGCCTGGTACGCTTTCCCATGCTTTGCCGACTATGGGATAGTAGTCCCGGTCTCGCCATTTGCCGTCGGTTGCCTTTTCCTCCGGGGGAGCGCCGATCAAACGACCGTCCACGTTCACGAAAAAACGACCGGAGGGAGCCGGGGACAATTTGAAGTAGCCGTCCGCTCCCGTCAGCACGTTCATCTGCTCCTCGTTACCGATTACCGTGATGAGGGCCCCGGCAAGAGGGATGTCCCCATCCGAGTTGTCCGAGTCGTAGACCCACCCTTGCACCGAAGTGTTCGAGTCCGATCCGGATACCCCTATGCTCGAAAACACACGATAGGCGACCCCACCGCCTTGACCGTCGCCGTCCGGGTCTATCGGGCGACCCAGCACGTCGCGGTAGCCGTTCCCATCGAAAGTCACTTTTACTTTCGTATTGGAGGGCCAACGGTAATTGTTCAGGAAGAGCGTGGCCTTCAGGCGATCCGAAGACAGGCGGGCGGAGGTCACGTGCCGGACGGAGCCCGATTCCGCGTAAAAGGAGTCCCTGCTGATCACCGTACCTTCCTCCAAGGGCATGCTGAATCGGATCACGAACTCGCGGGTCAGCGATACGTCGCCTTCGCCCTCGTAAGGCGATGTCGAAAGAATGCCCGCCAGGGGCAAGGTGCGAATCGCTTTGCGCTTGAAACTGAAGTTGAGGGACTCCTCCACGTCGTAGGAGTTGATCAAGCCGTCCCCGTTCACGTCCGCCTGCAGCAATTTGCTCTTGTCCGCAATCAGGAATTCCTCCCCCTGGATGTGGTTCACCATCAGGACCATGTCCACGAGGTTCACTTCGCCGTCGTCGTTGAGGTCACCCACCACCAGCGATGATGAATCGGCAAATGGATTCACCGCAAATATTAGGAAAAGAAAAAAGGCTGTGAGTTTCGTTTTCATCGTTCGGGTCGGGATTGCCGGATGGTCGCTGGGGAAGAGTCCGCTAAAGGTTCCATCTTAACCCAAGTTCGGTTTGGTGGATGGGCAGGGAATCAAAATCTCCTAGTTTCGGAATGTATGTGAATCGGTATCCCACATAGGCAGAGCATAGGTCTGAAAAAGAATAGTCGACGTTTATTTTAGCGGACCCGCTGAAGGTCGTTCCCCTGTTCTCGATTTGCCCGATTCCAGAACTGTGTAACAACGAACTGTTTACATTCTCATGCCTAGTGGCAGCCCCTAGCATTAAGCCTGTGTGTAATCTCCAACTGTGATGCAGTTGGAAGTCATGGCCGCCATACAAAGCTAAAGAGTAATGCCTTCTGTCTCCCCAAGCTGTTTCGCTGATGGCTAAGGATGCGATTTCGATATGCTCATACTCTTGTTTCAGATATTGGAGCTCCGCGCCAAGGGACCAGTTTCCCAATCGTTTGCCAAAAGCAACTCCGAACCCGTTCCCGATCTTGGTGTGAAGAGAGGCTCGAGCCATTCCTAATTGGAGGGGACTTGTTTCAGAGGCTGCCAATGTGATTCCGGAGAAAAGGAAATATTCTCTTCTTGCTTGCAGAGTTTCTTTAACCTCGCGAACTTTTGGGCCTGATTTTGGTTGGGCCGGAGTGGAGAGTTGTTCAATTTTTGGTAGACTTTCCGAAGTTGTGCTTTCATCGCTTCGAGGCAACCTTGTTTCCCCTTTTTCCATGTTCGTGTCCCCCATGGATTTGAGTCCATCTATGATACGTTGCAGATGGGAGCGAACTTCATTTATCTTTTCAGTTCGCTTTTCCTCCAGTTGTCTTGAGCTTGGCGTCTGGCTTTGACTCGGATTGCAGATTACCAACTGCAAGAGTATGAATATAAAGGTATTCCGGTAATTCTTTAATGTTTTGATTTTCACAACTGCTCTATTTTAACCAAGTTTTTTTCTTTTGCGTAATATTCAATTTGGTTTGCCGTCGGGGAACGAAAATGAAGCTCTATGCAGCCCTCAAGAAGACTGCCGTCTCTTAAACGCACCGTCGCATTTTCATTGGCAATGATTACGTTTGTCTTGGGGACAGCCGAGGCATTGCTCCAGCTTTTCCAACCGGCCTTAGGCTTTGCCGGAAGAAAGGGTATATTGGTGATCTCCATGGTTTCCCCGTGTTTTTCCTTCAGCAACCACACGCTGCCTGAATTGTCCTTGGCGAACCATCTACTGTAAGCCACGCGATCGGGTCTGGTGAATTCGACTACCAGGCTTTCAACGCCATCGACCCTCTCTGTGTTCTTTACTTGGATTCCCAAGATGCCGTTAGCCACTCCCTCGAAATCTGCTTCGGCCGTGTAGCCGATAATCCATGACATGCGGGCATGGTTGATGGTGGCGGAATCAAGTCCGAAATCACCTTGATTTATGTCGGATGTTTGCAACCCCATGGCTTTGGCCAACTCGTATGCCTTGGATCCCATAGGTTGGGTTTGTTCGCTACCACCCACGCTCAGCAGGGAAGATGTTCCCTTGTAGGCTAATTGTAGAAGGGCTTCTTTCTTTTCTCTGGCAGTGATATGGGTGGCAGCGCTCACGACTGAAGCGAGCGATTCAATTCCTTGGGACAGAGGCTCAAACCTTGCCACTATCAGATGGTTCTTTTTGACGTTGGCTAAAGTCAGAGGATTACGGGAACCCAAGGCATCGCCTTCCCATCCCTTGAAAAGATAACCCGTCCTTGGCTTAGCCAAGAGAAATGCTTTTTTACCATCTTTGATTAATCCTCCCCCTTCAACGGTTCCTCCCGAAGGCGGGGAGGAAGAGATTTCGATATTGTGTTGGCGGTGACCGATCTCAAACCACTGTCCATTCGTATAGTCGAAGAGACGAACAGGTCGGTGGGATCCTTTTTCGTAGAGGAGCCAAGATTTTGCACTATTTTGGAAAAGGTAGGGAAATCGATTGGAATTCGTCCAGATCCAGCCTAGTTCCGAGTGCCAGAACCATAAGGAATCCATGGCTTTTTGGCTACAGAAAAGCCAGCCGAGCGTACCATGGTAAACCCAAGGTGAGGTCGATGGTTCATATGCGCCCAGCCAAGCTGAGCTTTTCCAAGAGGTATCCGGGTAGGCGGAGTCCCATCCCGTCAAAGGAAAACTGTTGTGGACCGAGCGAACTTTTTGGAGAGTCGTTAGTGTTCCTCTCGTTGCGTTAGTTTCAAACGCTTCCGTTTCCACTCCATTCCATCCGAGAACCGAGAGGTGTTTGTTCGATCCCGAGAAATTAGTAATTAGAGGAACCCCTGTGGCGGCAAAATTAAGCTGCGCCTCTCCTGCCACGCCGGTGGCGGAAGCAGAAAGCAATAAGAAGCAAAACCAGTTACGGCCTGTATGAAAGAAGTTGAGCTTCATCGGTGTCGTGTAAGGGTATTGCATCCCCGATACTCACTTAGTCGGTGCGTGTACTCCCATCAGGCAGGATAGTATTCTTAAAGGTGGTTCCCGTGTGGGCATCGGCGTCGAAACCTATGGCCCCGGAGAAGTTCGCCCCCGTCAGGTCGGCTCCGGAGAAGTTCGCCCCCGTCAGGTCGGCTCCGGAGAAGTTCGCTCCCGTTAAATAACCGGACACTCTCGCGTTTGTTAAATTGCTATCGGAGAAGTCGGCGCCCGATGAATCCAAATTGGTCAAGTTTGCTCCGCTCAGATCAATGTCACGAAGAGTTGTTTTGATTAGGCTGGCTGCCAGAAAGGAGGCGGACCCTAATTTGACGTTTGAGAATTGGGCTTGTGAGAGATCAGCGGATTGCAAGTTGGCTCCCGACAAATCGGAGCCATTTAGGTCTGCCTTAGCCAGGCTGGCTCCAGTGAATGTCGCCCCGCTTATGTCGGTGTTGGATATTGTGATTGAGGCCAGGTTTGCTTTTGCGAAGTTAGCGCCGGTGAAGTTGGAGTCGCGAATCGTGGCTTCCGGCAGTTCCGACAAGGAGAAGTCTGACTTGGGTAGGGTTGCCTCGGAAATTATGCTCCTATCGAATTTACCTTTATTGAAGTCGGCGTCGTCCATCATGAGGCCATTCAAAGTTCGCCGTGAAAAGGTTTTGTATCCCAATTGCGCCAGCAAAACCGGATCGATGGCGCCGGCGGGAAGGTTGGTCAAGTTGGCCACTTTAGCCTCAGTCGCGGCTATTTGTTCCTTTAATTGAGCGATTTCCGCCAAGGCTTGCGTAAGCTTTAGCTCGAGAGCGGGCGTGCCGCGCGATACTTCAGCTACCAGAGCGTATGGAGTGGCGCCCAGTCTTTGATCGATGCCTAGACGGACAAAGGTTGAGCTACCTTCGTCGAACCACATCCGCAGATAAGTGGGATCGTCTCGATCCAGTACGGAAGGTGAAAGCTTGGTCATGCCTGGGGTCGTCTCATCACCTAGCTGGATCGAGTAAAAGCCATTTTTCACTTGTGTTGAGACTGCAGCGGCAGGTTCTTCTCCCGAACTGCCGTCGTTGTTCCAGAGGCTGTTTCCGTTTCCATCTACAATGGAAAACTTGAATTGTCCCGTTCCCGTATAGGGAGTTCCCTTCATGGAAACATGGCCCGTATGGTTTATGACGTTTCCGATTGTCGCATGGAAGGCCGTAAGCAATAGGGCTAGCAAGAGGTGTGGAGTGTATCTATGGATCATTTTGGTAAGTATTTGCGTGATGTATGTTCCGTGGATGGGTTTTATGGGTTTGCCGTTGTCGGTTTGGCTATCTGTTGGCCTTTTTCCCATTTGCCCTGGCCGTAATCGTAGAACCATTTTGGATTGCTTGATCCTTTCATGTAGTACAGCCATCCCTTGTCTTTCTGGAAGAGGTATGGGAATGCGAGTTCGGCGGTCCATGCCCAATCCGCATCCTCTGACCACAGCCAAGTGTCGTCGACGGTATCACCGACCCTGTATAGCCAAC
>JABHOU010000165.1 GCA_018695085.1 Opitutia bacterium
CTTGGCGATGCTACCAAGATGAATGTTTCCGTCATCTCGACTGGCTCCCTAGCCATCGATCTCGCCTTAGGCGCCGGTGGACTTCCGAGAGGACGGACCGTTGAGATTTATGGCCCCGAGTCCTCTGGCAAGACTACTTTTTGCCTCAGTGTCATAGCTGAAGCACAGCGCCAAGGCGGAAATGCAGTTTTCGTTGATGTCGAACACGCACTCGATCCAAGATATGCCAAGGTTGTGGGCGTTGACCTCGATAATCTAATGATTTCTCAACCCGAGAGTGGTGAAGACGCCCTCAACATTACCGAAACGCTTATCCGTTCGGGTGCCATCGACGTAATCGTTGTGGATTCGGTGGCGGCACTTGTATCACGACAGGAGTTGGACGGTCAAATGGGGGACACCACGGTGGGGTTGCAAGCCCGCATGATGAGCCAAGCCATGCGTAGGCTCACTGCAGCAATCGCAAAATCTAAATGCGTGTGCATCTTCACCAATCAAATTCGAGAGAAAATCGGTGTAATGTTCGGTAGTCCAGAAACCACGCCCGGTGGACGTGCCCTCAAGTTTTTCTGTTCTGTGCGCATGGATATTCGTCGCATCGGCCAGATCAAGGAGTCGAACGGCACCGTGACTGGTTCACGAACTCGCGTTAAAATAGTGAAGAATAAAGTAGCCCCGCCCTTTACGGCTTGTGAATTCGACATCATGTACAATGAGGGCATTTCTCGCACTGGTTCTGTCGTTGACCTTGGTGTAGAGCATCAAATCCTCGACAAAAAAGGATCTTGGATTTCCTACGAGGGCGAACTCGTCGGGCAAGGTCGTGAAGCGGCCAAGCAGGCGTTGTCTGAGAACCCTGAGCTTATGGCCAAGCTGACGAAATCCATTCTCGAAAAGGTTCAGGTTACCGTAGGTTCGGTTCTCGCTCAAAGCGATCCTGCCGACGAATCCTGACAAAGGTTGGGCCGACAAGTGTCCGCGAACGATTCGATCGTTGCGGCTGCGACGCCGATTGGAGAGTCAGCAATAGCAGTCATTCGGGTGAGTGGAACCCTTTGCCAAGAATTGTGCAAGGATGCGCTTCGAGTCCCCTACCCTACCCCACGTCGATCCATCCTTGCTGGATATCGGGATATTGAGGAATGTTTAATAGACGATGTGATCTTCGTATTCTACGAGGAACAGAATTCCTACACGGGTGAACCTTCACTGGAAATCAGCTCACATGGCAACCCTCTGATAACCAAGAAGATAATTGAGGACTTAGTTGCCCGCGGGTGCCGTTTGGCCGAGCCTGGGGAATATACTAAACGAGCATTCCTATCGGGGCGTATGGACTTAACGCAGGCTGAATCAGTGGCAACCCTTATCAAGGCTTCCAGTGAGCGAGCCCTTGAAGTCGCCCGAATTCAACTCCGTGGAGACCTTGGAAAAAAAATCTCTGACCTCCAGTCTAGATTACTAGATCTTCAGGCAAATCTCGAGGCGTATATTGATTTTCCTGAAGAAGATCTTCCATCGGAAGACATTAAGGGTCCGTCTGACGCTTTAGCCAATCTTATTGCGGAGGTAGATCACCTTTCGCAATCTGCAGGTTGCGCTCAGTTGCTGGAAGCAGGAATCAGATGCCTGATAGTGGGATCACCCAATGCCGGAAAAAGTAGTTTGTACAACCTGCTCTGCGGCGAGCAGCGAGCCATCGTAAGTGAGGAAAGTGGAACAACTCGGGATTATCTTTTCAGTCGGATAGAGATCGGTCCTTTTATGGTTGAGATGATAGACACCGCGGGCCTTTGCGAGGGCGGTTCGACAGTGGAGCGTTTAGGCATCGAGCGCACGCTTCAATTGTCAGAGGAGGCGGACTGCTTTCTTTTTGTATTGGATAGCACCCTGCCCTTTCCTGATTCTGTTGGTAAAGTGCTCGCTGAAAAGATTAATGCCGAAAACTGCCTTATCTTTGAAAACAAAATAGATCTCGATGACAGCCAGGATTTAAATAACTTCCTCCCTAACTTTCAGCACTTGCGGCTCTCTTTGCAAACTTGTGAAGGACTTGGTGATTGTAGAACTGCAATCGAGTTGATGATGCAAAAACTCGTTCCGCCACCCTCGGATGAATGTATGATCGTCAATGCACGGCATGCAGCCAATCTCGCAATATCAAGTGATTTTTTACGGGAGGCCCATCGATTACTTCTTGAGGGTTTGTCCATTGAACTTTCCATACTTGAAATCACATCGGGGATCGGTGCCCTAGGAGAAATCGTTGGCAAGACTAACAATGAGGACATGCTCGATCGCCTTTTTCATTCCTTTTGCATTGGTAAGTGAGCACAGGATTGAAATACGGAAAACATCAACCTTACGACGTCATCGTTTGTGGCGCTGGGCATGCGGGTTGTGAAGCTGCCTTAATTGCAGCCCGTTGTGGGGCGGATGTTCTTATGCTTACCGGCAACGTGGACACTGTTGCCCAAATGAGTTGTAATCCTGCGATTGGAGGCCAAGCTAAAGGTCAGATAGTGCGAGAAATCGATGCTCTTGGTGGTGAGATGGCTTTAAATACTGATTTCACTGGCATACAGTTTAAGTTATTGAATACATCCAAAGGGCCAGCTGTTCAGGCCCCGCGAGCCCAATGCGACAAAAAGGCTTACCAATTTAGGATGAAGCATGTATTGGAACTCACCGAAAACCTAACAATATTTCAATCTATGGTTACGGGCTTGCTCGTGGAGGATGGTAAATGCATCGGAGTCCACACCAGTTTAGATATTGAGTTTTTCGCATCCACTGTAATCGTGACCACAGGAACTTTCCTTCGAGCGCTCATGCATGTCGGGGGAAATAAAAGTGAAGGTGGTCGGCTCGGAGATCATGTGGCCAAGGGCATGTCGTCCGATTTCCTGAAGTACGGGATAGGACTTGAACGTTTTAAAACCGGTACGCCGCCAAGGCTTTTAGGTAAAAGCATCAAGCTCGACCAGCTCGAAGAACAGTTTGGGGACGAAAACCCAACCTTCTTCGCCTTTCATGACACTCGCACCGAAGAAGACATGTTCCACATGGAACATTCATCGCGTTGGTTCCACGTGGAACATGGGAATAATCATCTGGCAAGCTTTCCGTTTGGAGGTGGTGCTCAAGTGACGTGTCGCGTTACTCGAACTACAGATAAAACTTCTGAGATCATTCGAAAGAACCTAAAACTGTCTCCTCTTTACTGTGGAGAAATTGTTGGAACTGGACCTCGTTATTGCCCAAGTATCGAGGACAAGATTGTCCGTTTTTCCGACAAGGATTCACATCGTATTCAGCTTGAACCCGAAGGACTCAACACCGATGAATGGTATGTTAACGGTCTCTCTACAAGTTTACCATTTTCTGTACAGTGCGATATTTTAAAAACTATTCCCGGACTCGAAGAAGCTATCATTCTTAGACCTGCCTATGCTGTTGAATATGACTACGCTCCACCCACTCAATTACATCGCAATCTTGAATCTAAAATATTGGAATCCCTCTTTTTCGCAGGACAAATAAATGGCACCTCCGGATATGAGGAAGCTGCGGGGCAGGGCCTCCTAGCTGGCTTAAATGCCGTCGCAAAGGTTCGAGGGGAACAATCCTTAATCATTGGCCGCAATGAAGGTTATTTGGGAGTACTCGTTGATGATCTTGTAACAAAAGGCACGACGGAACCGTATCGTATGTTCACTAGTAGAGCGGAGCACCGGTTGCTCTTTAACCATGGAAGCGCTGAACTTCGCATGTTTAAACATACTGACCGTTTTCAAGTTCTTACATCCTCTCGACTTTCCTCCGTGAAGGGAAAGTTAGCTGATGTTGAAAAATGGGTACACAATTTGGAAACGCTTAAGGTAGAAGGTGGCATTACTGCCGCAGTGCATCTGAGGAAGGGTGGGGGAGTGAATGCTCTTCCTAGCGATTTCTTGCGTTTGCCTACTCCGACACGAGATGAAATTCTATACCGCACGATTTATTCCGGTTACTTGGAACGTGAATTTCGCAACGTCGCAAAGTTAGCGGAGTCAGAAAAGATCAAGATACCACCCAACTTTTCTTATGAAGGGCTTCCAGGGTTGCGTAAGGAAAGTATCGAAAAGCTCTCACTGATACGCCCTTCTACACTTGCCCAGGCTGGTCGTATTTCCGGAGTCAATCCTTCCGACGTCAGTGTGCTGATGGTAATCCTTGCGAGTAAGAACCCAGGGAATGATGAGGTAGGGGAGTGAGTGACCTTTTTCGCGAGCAGTACGTTGACCTCGCAACTCGTGAAGAACGCATTCGACTTTTCGGCGAAGAATGCCTCTCGACCATTCCCGAGGATCGTCTTGCTGACGGCTTGACTTTAGAGATCGGATGTGGTCACGGGCATTGGCTAACCGCATATTCTGAGAGTAGCCCAGAGGAGGCATGCATTGGTATCGACTTGATTACAAAGAGAATAGAAAAGTCGAACAAAAAAAAGCAAAGACTCGATCTTCCTTATCTTTTCTTTTTTAAAACGGAAGCCAAGGAGTTTCTTGAAAACTTGCCTGACTCTTTAATTCTCAAAAGAACTGTTCTTCTATTTCCCGATCCATGGCCCAAGAAACGCCATCACAAGCGTCGCCTCATTCAGCATCCCTTTCTCGACTTGCTGGCTGCTCGCTCTGCTCCGAATGCCGAATTGTGTTTCCGTACCGATCATCAAGATTACTTTTCATGGTCGGTGGATCAGATAAACTGTATCGATTCATGGCGTATAGATCCTGAAGCTGCTTGGCCTTTTGAACACGAAACATTCTTCCAGAATATTTTGCCAGAATACCAAACTTTAATTGCTAAACTCCATTGAAACAGGAGCTAGAACCGCCGAAAAGAGTTCAACTAAGTATTATGTCAAATTTGACACAAACATAGAAAATCCTCGTTGACCTCAGCTTATTTTAACCTATTACCATAGCTTTTTACTTTTACTTTGATCAAGTGACTAGAATTCACCTCACGCCAATCATTTTGCTTTTCGCAAGTTCCTTATGTTCCGCTGAAGAAGGAGTTAGTGTTACTGCACAAAGATTGAAGGTTTTTGGAGATCTCCCAATAACTAATTCAATGGTTACCAGTTGGGTAGTTTCTGTCGTTTTGATTCTTCTTGTCAGATGGCTTGTAGGCAAACCAAGTCTTATTCCTTCTCGAGGTCAACTTATCATTGAAGAGTGCATCGGGATGCTCCGTGGTATCATCCAACCTATTGTCGGTCGAAAAGTCTTTTTTCCTTCCTTTTGGTTATTAAGTGGTCTCTTCTTCTTCATCCTTATCAATAACATCAGTGGCCTTTTCCCTGGAGTTGGTACGATCGGTTATGGTCATAATCACCAAGGGCACTTCAGTATTACTGAAGCTTGGATTCGGCCAGGCAATGCCGATTTGAACATGACGCTTGCCCTTGCTGCAGTGGCTAACCTGACATGGCTTTACCTAATCTTTAAGTACGCGGGCTTGAAAGTAATCATCAAGGACTGGTTTGGCAATAAGGCCGATAGGAAAGAATTAAATGTTGGCATGTTTTATTTCTTAGGTGTCATTTTTATCGCCGTAGGATTCATTGAAGTTATTTCCATTATTTTTCGTCCCGTATCTCTTACTTTTCGATTGTTTGGGAATGTATTTGGAGGTGAAAGCCTTCTTCACAGTATGTTTCATCTTGGGGAAAAGCTTAATTTCCCCGAATGGCTTTCTAATTTATCCATGGGAATTGTACCAATTCCTTTCTACATGCTCGAAGTTCTTATAGGTTTAGTACAAGCGTTGGTATTCATGCTTCTCGTATCAGTTTATATCGGATTGATCTGCAATCATGGTGATGAGGAACACCATTAATTTTTCGTTTTCGTCGATCGTGACCATCCATGTGAGTGGACGATTGAATTCGCACAACTAAATAAAAATATTATGATAGAAATACTAGCTCAAGTATCAGATGTCGCTCAAGACGCGGCTCATTCACCTGAAGGAATAACAGGAAGCATCCAAGCAGGACTCGGTTGCCTCGGAGCAGCAATTGGGGTAGGTCTTGTGGGAATGAAAGCCGCGGAAGCCGTCGGGCGTAATCCGGATGCTTCCGGACAAATTCTCGTTCAGGCCATCATTGGAATGGCATTGGCAGAAGCGGTAGCTTTTTATTCATTGTTTCTCTAAGTTCACTTCATCTTCCGTAACCAACAAAGTTTATGGAAATTATAGCAAGCATAGCCGGTACCGTCCAAGAGATTCAAACTAAGTTTGGTCTCAATTGGCCTCTTTTTGTTGCTCAAGCAATCAATTTTACAGTTGTTGCTTGGATCATATGGAAATTTGCTTTTAAGGGTATTCTCAGCAAGATGGAGGATAGGGAAAAGGAAATTTCCGATTCTCTCAAAAATGCTGAAAAGATAAAGTTTCAGCTCGAAGAAACCGAGCGTAAACAAGAAGAAACTCTAAAGGACGCTTCTGTTGAGGCACAAAAGACTGTCGCTCAGGCCCGTGACCAAGCAAAGGCACATCTTGAAAGCCAGCGCAAAGAGGCTGAAACACAGGCCGCCGATATCGTTTCCAAGGCTCGTGAGGCCATGAAACTGGAAAAGCAACGTGTGCTTGAGGAGGTCCGTGAGGAAATCGCATCGCTCGTGGTGATGGCGACGTCACGGGTTTTGGGACGTGAGTTGAACACTGACGAACGCGATCGCTTCAGTGACGCCGCAGCGCGCGAAGCCAAGTTGTCTTCGAACTAGGACTTGCGTTTCTCACTTGTTTCCTTTCCACAAATGACTGCATCCTCCCGCATTCGAGAAATCTCGAAAAAACTGTTACAGCTTTCCCTCGACGAAGAGGGCAGGGTGGTCGATGGGAAAGTTCACGAGGTTCTCGAATCTCTTCGAGCGAATCCACCCCGCGAACACAAACTTTTGCTTCACTTGTATTTGGATCACATTAAACGC
This sequence comes from Opitutia bacterium, assembly GCA_018695085.1. Taxonomy (GTDB): domain Bacteria; phylum Verrucomicrobiota; class Verrucomicrobiia; order Opitutales; family Seribacteraceae. The sequence continues at coordinate 6,984 of JABHOU010000165.1, forward strand.
GAGTTATCCAAGGGCGTAGCCATAGTGGAGTTTGCCGGAAAACCTGACGACGAAGCGATCGAATCCTTGAAGCAGAAACTATCGCGACAGTACGGTCGCAGCATCGAAGTGGAATTGCACGAAAACCCGGATTTACTTGTCGGCATTCGGGTCAAGGTTTGCGACGATGTTTACGAAGATTCGGCAGCTAGTCGACTTCGTCCCCTAGCAAGAGCCTTGAGTTGAACATTTATTTACGAACTTTCCATCTTCTCTACGAATATTCTTTAAGCAATGAGCAATATTACTGAACTTATTAAAAAGGAAATTGAAAGCCTTTCCACTGATGCAACACGGACGAACATCGGACGCATCACCACTCTGGCAGACGGGGTTGCCCGAGTCGACGGACTTTCCAAGGTCATGTTCAACGAGATGGTCGAATTTCCGGACAATGTTTCTGGAATTGCCTTGAATTTAGAGGAAGAATCTGTCGGTTGCGTCATTTTGGGCGATGCCAGTCGTTTAAAGGAAGGCGACGAAGTCCAAACCACTGGTCGCTTACTTTCCGTTCCCGTCGGTATGGGTATGTTGGGCAGGGTGGTGGATGCCATCGGAAGACCCATTGACGAGAAAGGTCCTATTGAATCAAGTGAAAATTATCCTGTCGAACGGATAGCCCCCGGTATTATACCTCGTCAGTCGGTGGACCAACCCTTGCAAACGGGCATTATGGCTATCGACTCCATGATTCCCGTAGGTCGTGGTCAGCGCGAGTTGATTATCGGTGATCGTTCCACGGGAAAGACTACGATCGCCATCGACACAATCATTAACCAAGCAAAAATCAACAAGCTTGGCGAAGAAAGCGGTGACCCTGATTTTCGCCCTGTTTATTCTATCTACGTCGCCATTGGACAGAAAAATTCGAACATAGCTCGTACGATAAAGGCTTTGGAAGACAATGGTGCTATGGATTACGTTATAGTGGTCGCGGCCCCTGCTGCAGACAATCCAGCCAATCAATACCTAGCCCCCTATGCCGGTTGTGCCATGGGCGAGTGGTTTTTGAGAAATGGTAAAGATGCTCTTATTGTTTACGATGATCTTTCCAAGCATGCTGTCGCCTACCGCCAAATTTCTCTCATATTGAAGCGACCATCAGGACGCGAAGCATTTCCAGGTGATGTGTTTTACCTACATTCAAGACTCCTCGAGCGCTCCGCCCGTCTTAACAAAGATAGTGGCAATGGTTCTCTTACTGCTTTGCCAATCATTGAAACTCAGATGGGGGATGTAGCCGGTTACATCCCTACAAACGTTATTTCCATCACCGATGGTCAGATTTTCTTGGAGACCGACCTTTTCAACAAGGGTATCCGTCCCGCAGTTTCGGTTGGCTTGTCTGTATCGCGAGTTGGTTCTGCGGCACAGGTCAAGGCATACAAGAAAGTGTCCGGAAAGGTGAAATTGCAACTTGCCCAATTTCGTGAACTGGCCGCCTTTTCTCAGTTTGAATCAGATTTGGATGCTGCTACCAAGGCACAATTAGATCGAGGTGCTCGTATTGTCGAAATGTTTAAGCAAGGTGTATATAGTCCCGTTCCGGTTTCAGTTCAAACAGGCGTTATGTGGGCCATGGAAAACAACTTTTTCGATACAATCGACGTATCTCGTATTACTGCTGCAGTAGAAAGCCTTAAAGAATATTTTTCCGGTAGCGGGAAGAAAGTCGTTCAAAAAATTCACGAGGAAGGAAACCTTACTGAAGGTATCGAAGAAGACCTTCGTCGAGCTGTCGAAGACTGGAAACGTTCGTTCGCGTGAAATCGTTGATTTTCAGCCTTCTAACTTTATGAAGCCTTTATCACCGCATAGATCAAATGGCTAATACCCGCGACATTCGCAACCGCATCAAGGGAGTAAAAAACACCCGCCAAATCACCAAGGCGATGCAGATGGTGGCGACCTCCAAGATGAAGCGGGCACAGGAATCCGCAAAGTGCGGTCGTCCTTATGCTCTATTGCTTGCCGATGTCATCGGTTCTCTTTCCAGCAATTTACAGGAGTCGGGACAGGCTTTTTTCGAGAGTCGCCCCGTAAAACATAGAGGAGTTCTTGTCCTGTCCACCGACAAAGGTCTTTGCGGGGCACTCAACGCAAACCTCTTTCGTATTGTCCACGAAGTGGATGCATCGGCCAAGTTCGTAGCCGTTGGCAAGCGAGCCACTCAATACCTTTCGCGAACCAGACGTGATTTGTTGGCGGACTTCACGGTGTCCGACCGAGCCCCCTTTTCCGAGGTGCGCAAAGTAGTCGAGTTTCTCCTCCATCAATATTTGGAGGAAAAAATCGATTCAGTGGAGGTCGCCTACACCAGTTTTGTGAACACCCTGCAGCAAGAACCCGAGATCGTTCAGCTTCTGCCCTTTTCCGATCTTGAGACGATGCTGGCTACCCTCCACGCTCGCTTTGGTTCGCCCGACGACGAATTAGCCAAGGACTCTCGCGAAATTCTCTTCGAACCGGGTCGCGAGGAAATCTTGGCCGAGCTTGCCTCTCTTTACGTGAAGCAGGAAATATATCAGTTGATTCTCGAATCCCAAGCCTCCGAGCACAGTGCCCGCATGGTAGCCATGAAGAACGCAACTGACAACGCAGGCAACTTAGTCGACGACCTTACCCTCCAGTACAACCGAGCACGGCAAGCTGCCATCACTCAAGAAATCATCGAACTCTCCGCCGCCGCCTTTTCCGACGGGGCCTAGTACTTTTTTACCAAATCTATTTTTACCTTCACCAAGTCAGATGAGCGAAAAAAACAATACAGGAAAGATCGTCCAAGTCATCGGCGCCGTAGTCGACGCCGAATTCGAAGAGGGTTGCGTTCCCGGAATCTACGATGCCCTCAAGATTAATTTCCGGCCGGCCGGAGCGGAAGAGGACGTCGACCTTACCCTCGAGACTCAGCAGCACCTTGGGAACAGTCGCGTTCGTGCGGTCGCCATGTCTTCCACCGAGGGGCTCGTTCGCGGCATGGATGTCGCCAACACCGGGGCCCCAATCTCCGTGCCTGTCGGCGACAAGATTCTTGGGCGCATATTTAATGTCGTTGGAGACACCGTGGACAACCTCGGTCCCTGCGAGACCGAACACACGCGTCCCATTCACCGCACTCCTCCCACCCTTGCGGAACAAGACACCACGGCCGAAATCCTAGAAACCGGCATCAAGGTGATCGATCTCATTTGTCCCTTCATCAAGGGTGGCAAGGTCGGCGCATTCGGTGGAGCGGGCGTAGGCAAGACGGTTGTCATCATGGAGCTGATAAACAACATCGCCAAGGGGCACGGCGGTTACTCGGTGTTCGCCGGGGTAGGGGAGCGTTCCCGCGAAGGCAACGACCTCTATCACGAAATGTCGGACGCCGGGGTCATCGACCAAAAAGATATCTCCAAATCGAAGGTGGCTCTCGTTTACGGTCAAATGAACGAGCCTCCCGGTGCTCGCATGCGCGTTGCCCTTTCGGGTCTCACCATGGCGGAATACTTCAGGGATGAAATGGGCCAAGACGTGCTACTCTTCGTAGACAATATTTTCCGCTTCTCCCAAGCTGGTTCGGAAGTGTCCGCCCTGCTCGGTCGCTCGCCCTCTGCCGTTGGTTACCAACCCACGCTGGCCGAGGAAATGGGCATCCTGCAGGAGCGCATCACATCCACGAACAAAGGTTCCATCACCTCTTTCCAGGCCGTCTACGTCCCCGCCGACGACCTTACCGATCCCGCTCCCGCCAACACCTTCGCCCACCTCGACTCCACCATCGTTTTGGAGCGTTCCATCGCGGAACTGGGTATCTACCCGGCCGTGGATCCTCTGGCATCGGTTTCAAACGCCCTCTCTCCCGAGATCGTGGGAGAAGAACACTTCCGCGTCGCTCGCGGCGTGCAGGAGGTCCTACAGTCCTATAAGGACTTGCAGGACATCATCGCCATTCTTGGACTTGACGAGCTTTCGCCCGAGCAGAAGCAAACCGTGTTTCGAGCCCGCAAGATTCAGAAGTTCCTATCCCAGCCCTTTCACGTTGCGGAAGTCTTTACCGGAGTGGCTGGTGAATATGTTTCAGTCAGCGATACTATCAATGGCTTTCGAATGATCCTCGACGGCGAACTAGACGAGGTAGCCGAAAATGATTTCTACATGAAGGGCGGGATGGATTCCGTCATCGAGAAGAAAAGCGACGACTAGTTTCCTTTCCTCCTTTTACAACCGACTTCGCGCCATGCCTCTCCTTCTCGAAATCGTCACCCCCGACGCCAAGGTCTTTTCCGAGACCGTAGACGAGGTGGGTCTGCCTACTTCCGAGGGTCGAATGCATATACTACCCCACCATGTCCCGGTAATAGCCAAGCTCAAGGCAGGTGAGATTAAAGTGCACCGTGGTAATGTTATCGAGATGCTCGCCGTTGGTTCTGGCTTCATAGAGGTTTATGGCGACAAAGTCTCCATCCTTACCGATCAGGCAATCAACGTCGAGGAGATCGACGACACTGAAATCGAGGAAGCCGTCAAGCGAGCTAAAGAAGCCCTCGAGGAAGGCAAGAAGAGCAACATAGACGCTGCAGAAATTGATCGTCTCGAAGCCGAAGCCCGTTTCGCTTTCGCCAAACAGATTGCTAGAGCCAAACGCCGCTAGTTTCCGAGCCTGAAAACGCAGGTTCAAACTGTTTCTGGAAAATGGTGGGCCCTGTCGGGCTCGAACCGACGACCTGGCGATTATGAGTCCCCTGTTACGCTATTTCGGCAAGCCCCGAATTCGCAGACACCAAAAGCTTCAAGACCCGCATAGATAGCCACTCGTGTCCACTTTTGTCTTCTGATGTCTGGACTTGTCTGGACAGGGGCGGACACAAGAAAGTGTAGCAGAAAGGTGTAGAAGAAACTTGACTGTTCATAGAGTCGTTACCTAAATTATTCTTATGTCCGCCGGAGCGGATACTGTTGAATACTTTATCGCGATTCTTATGAAAATTTCCAAAACCGCTACATCGACCGGCGTTCGTGGAGTCTTGAAGCGAGGCGATACTTTTATCCTTCGCATCAAGGTTAAGGGGAAGCAAATCTGGCGTACCCTCTCATCCAAAAATTTGCGTGATGCCGCCGCCGAGGCAAAGCGTTTAAGAAAAACCATGATTGATGGCGGTGAGGAAGCAGTGAAGACCACTGCCAAACGCAGTCAATGGCCGAAGCTTTCCCATTTGGTAGAAATATATAAGCGTGAGGGAAAGGCCAAGATGCTCAGAGGCGATCGGATTAGTCTGGAAACTCTCAATAAAAACGTTCGATGCCTCGAACGGATTACGGGTGGTTCCCTTGAAGTTTCATCTGCTGAATTGACGAAAGAAAATCTAGTGGAATTCTCCGACAATTGGCTTTCAGGGTACGAATCGGACGCAGTGAAGTTGAACAGGAGACGCAACTCCATCATAGCTCTCCATCGTAGGTCTCGATCGTTGTTCGCGGATTGGGCTATGAATGCTTATGAAAAGGCGGGCATAAGCCTTCCTAGCTGTGTGTTGGAATGGAAAAAGACAAAGCCGGCAACAGCTCCTTCAGGTAAATACAGAGTTCCCCTCGATCACCCGGACTTAGTTGCGACCACTTTGAAAACGGGCGTGCAGTTATCGGGTGAACTCGGTCTTGCATGGGTTCTATGCTTTGAAATGGCCCTGAGAACAGGTGAAGCCAAATCCGTTTGCCTCGATTGGTTTAACCCGGCCGGCAATGGCCATTACCGAGTAGACGTCATTACCCGACCCGACCAACAGTTCAAGGTCAAGGGCTCGGATCGCCAAATCGCAGTCCATCGGGATACTTTTAAAAAAATTCAGGTTCTCATGGCCGAAGTCGACCATTCCGGCCCTTATGTGTTGCCGGGGCTTCCAACGCAAAGATTCGATATTGTTGGCCGCGACCTGGCTGCTTGGATGCGTGATCTCGGATGGGAACCCGAAGTCTTTGAAAAATGCGCCCACGAACTTCGTAAGCTTCAGGGCTCCCGTTGGTTCTCCGATCCCCGCCTCGGACCAGCCGTGGCTCAAGAATGGTTGGGCCATGCCGACGTCAGTACCACCTGTAAGTTCTATGCAGCCCTTGCTTCCAACCCCGAGCCCCTGCCGCCCGCAGGATTGGATGGGTAGACTTTTGATTTTTTTTATGAGTTCCCAACTTTATTTAGCCATACGGGAAGAATCCCTCGAAGTCGCTGCCTGTCGGCAGGGCCGTTCAATAGAGTTGCAAAAAGAAAGAACTTTCGGACTGCAGACCAAGACGAAC
>JABHOU010000086.1 GCA_018695085.1 Opitutia bacterium
AGCGTAGGCGGCCCTTGGCCTTTTCCGGTTGCGCTGTCACTTGGGGAATTTCCTTGGCTCCCTTTCGTGAAGGTAGCATGCCCCGCAGGCGAAACCAGAGGTCGAAGCCAACGTAATAGGCATAGAGGGACAGCGCTGCCAGCACAGGCATCAGGGATCCTCCTTTTTCCCATACTTCTAGGAACTGTTGCCAAAAACTTGGTGAGAGGTTCATGTTGTTTCCATTTCCTTTTCGACCTTCTTTCCGCTTGGCTTGTTGCCGTTTCCGTTGGCGGCGAGATTTACCAATCGCGAGGCGAAGGTTTCCATTTTAGCGACTAATCCCTGTAGCCTTCTGGAGAGTAAGGCATGTACGATGAGTGAGGGTATCGCCGTTATCAGACCAAACTTAGTGGTTACCAAAGCTTCCGATATGCCACGAGCCAATTCGCTTTCCTCCGGGTTTGCGAAGTTGGTGATCTGGCGAAAGACGTCGATCATGCCCGTGACGGTGCCGAGCAGACCCAGTAGGGGAGCGGTGGCCGCGGTGACCGCAATGAGGGGCAAGGCCTTTTCCAAACGCACTTGGGCATCAATGATTCGTTCGTATAGAATTTCCTCCAATATTTCAGCTTTTCTGCCCATGTTTTCCTTTGCCGCGATCCGCAACTGCTCAAAAGGTCCCTGAAAGGATTCATGAAGAGATGCGCCTCGGGTAGGTGTTCTTACGCGCAAAATTTGAATGGCTTTGAAAAAAGCAATGATTACCGATAAGCCTGCGAAGAGCAGTATGGGGTAAATCCAAATGCCTCCCTTTTGCAGTTCCTCGAGCAGCGTGGGTTCGCCCATCTCCATGACCAAGGCCTTCCCAAGGGTAGGATCGAGAGGGAGTGTGATATCGGACTCCGTGTTGCCTATGAGTGCCGATTGAACGACCGAGGCTATTGCCTCTGGAGTGGAGAGAAGTCGAGCTGCGGGGATGTTCCTTGCGAGCGCCGGGGTGAGGTCGCCTTCGTCGCCCTCGTCACCCCGGTGGGGCTTTTCCACGATCCCTGAAGCCCCGCCGGATTCGGCGAAAAAAGTTAGGGGACCTAGGGTGAGGAAGGTGCCGGTCTTTCTTTCTCCCTCAGGTGGCACTATGGTTTCGCCTTCAAGTATTTGTCCTCCGAAGGATGCCTGCAAAGTTTTCAAGGACAGTCGAGCCACACGAATCTCTGCGGCAATGTCTTCTGCCGCGGAAGAGGTGCTCTTGGGGGTGGTGAGAGCCTTGGCCAGTGGTTCCGCTAGTTCGGCCTTGATGGGGTTCGGTAGACCGTTTCGCCAACTGCGAACATAGTCGCGCAACAAACCGAGGTTTGCTCCGAGATCGTTTTCCGCTTCTTCCACGTCTCGTCGCAATTCGATAAGGCCTGCTTCGCGGTTGTCGCGAAGCCGAAGTCGGCGGTCGAATTCTTCCCGTTTCTCACGGGCATCTCGCTCCAAGGCGTTCAATTCGCGAACGAGTGGAAGTTTTTCTTTTTCTATTGTTTGCCGCAGTTCGGAGAGGCGTTGCAGGGCACTGTCCAAGTCACGTTTGGCGCCTGCTCGAACATCAGTGATGTTGACGCCGAAAGCAGTGTTTACAACCAGCAAACAAACCATGAAGCCTGCGAGTCGCTTCATCTCGGAGCCTCCGAGCTTTTGGTGGTCAAGGCGGGGATCGGCAGACGAAGAAAGGCCGGCAATGCTCTCTTGTTGCGAATCGCGACGCCTCGGCGAATCTCTTCGGAAAGCTCGTCCTTTCGCTTCCATTGCCAACCCTTTTGGCTTGGCGTTCCATAACCGGCAACCGTGCCCGACTCATTGACGAAATAGGCGATGGACATACCAAAGTAGAGAACGTGGAATTCTCGAGATTTCCCGTCGTCCAGGCTGAATTCCTGTCGTTCCAAGTTTACCGACTCATGAAAGAGTTGAACGGTTTGCAGGATGGTTACGCAGGTTTCCAGTCGATCTCGGAGGGGGAGCGCGTTGCGCTTGTCGGCATTGGTTAGCTTTTCCTTATAAGACGACAACCTGTTTAGCATGGGGGTGGGGAAGGCATCCAGTGACAAGAGCAATTCGCGTTCGATTTGATTAAGTCCTACCTTCAATTCTTCGGCGGCTTTCTCGGCAGCTAGCTTCCGTTCGTTCAACTCGGTTCGTTGCCTAGATACTCCGACTGCTTCCGCCGCTGATTTTGCAAGGTTTGCGTCCAATTGCTCGATTTCCGCTTGAAGAGCGACCGCGAGGTCTTTGAGCACCGCCTTGTCCGTTTTCCAACCTGAATCCTCTTCGGAGATCAGCTTTTCGGCATCCACCCACTCTTCAAGGATTTTGCGAGTCTCCTTGACGGTGGTCTGGGCCGCGGCGACTGAGCATACGCAAGCCAAGGCCAAGGTTGTAAAACGATTATTGAATAGGGTCATTGCAGGTAAGCCTCGAATCGGAATCGAGTAATTATTAGGTACAAACCTTTGCGATTAAACCTCTCTGGTCAAGGCTTTTTGAGACTGAATCTCAATTTGAGGGATGCGTTACGATTCAGCTATTGGCGAGAATTTTCTCTCAGGTTCCAAGCTTCTTCCGCAGTATCTCGTCGACCACCTTCGGGTTGGCTTGCCCGCGTGTAGCTTTCATGACGTAGCCTTTCAGCGCGTTAATGGCTCCTTCCTTGCCTGATCGAAACTTTTCCGTGGCGTCTGGGTCGTTTTCAATGGCTTGTTCGCAGAGGGTTTCCAGTTCGCCGGAATCGGAGGTTTGCCTGAGGCCTTTCTCCTCGACTATGTCGGCTGGCATTTTACCGGTTGAAAAAACCTCGGGGAAAATCTCCTTGGCGATATTGCTCGATATGGAGCCGTCCTCGACCAGTGTAACGAGTTCGGCGAGATGAGCCGGAGTGATCTTGGCATCTTCCAGAGATAGCGAACCGTTTTCTCCCGCCGTCGAGAGTTCCCTCAACAGATCGTTGACCACCCAGTTGGCCGCTTTCTTTGGTTGAGCGCAAAGCCGGGCGGTTTCCTCGTAGAATTCGCAGAGAAGTTTGTCGGGGCAAAGCGCCGAGGTTACGGAGTAGGGGAGCCCGTCTTCATCTTGGTAGCGTCGTTGTTTGTCGAAAGGCATTTCCGGAACGTCCTTTTTTAGTCGCTCGATCCACTCGTCTTCCACTCGGACGGGCATTAGGTCGGGATCGGGGAAATAGCGATAGTCGTGCGCCATTTCCTTGGTTCGCATGGCGGTGGTATAGCGTTGCTCGGGGTTCCATCGACGAGTCTCTTGGACGATGGTTCCACCCTCGAGGAGGACGGAGGTTTGCCTTTTTATTTCGTACTCTACACCGTTGCGTACACCCGAAATGGTGTTCAGGTTCTTGAGCTCCACCTTGGTTCCCAGAGTCTCGGTGCCAACGGGGCGTATGCTAACGTTGGCGTCGCAACGCAACTGTCCTTTCTCCATGTCGCAGTCGGAAATACCCGCATAGACCAAGGAGTTTCTAAGTGAGTTTAGGTAGGCAAAAACCTCTTCGGGCGAAAATAGGTCGGGCTCTGATACGATTTCCAACAAGGCTGTGCCGGCTCGGTTGTAATCGACCAAGCTGTCGTGTTCGGTATGGGTCAGTTTGCCGACGTCTTCCTCGAGGTGAATGCGGGTAAGTCGGACGCGACGATGCTTGCCCATGACCGCCGGATTTTCTCCCGGGAGTTCGATTTCGACCTGCCCGTTTTCGCAAATGGGTTGGTCGAACTGAGAAATTTGGTAATTCTTCGGCATGTCCGGATAAAAGTAGTTCTTTCGATCCCACTTGCACACCTTTGCTATATCGCAACCGAGGAGTAGACCGACCCTGATCGACTTCTCGATGGCCTCGAAATTCATTACGGGAAGCGCTCCCGGGAGACCGAGAACCACTGGGTCGGTAAGGGTATTCGGCGGTTCACCAAACCCCCGCGCCACTCTTGTGAACATCTTGGAGTTCGTGTCCACTTGAACGTGAACTTCCAGACCTATGACTGTTTCGTATTCCATGGTTATCCCTACAGTTTGGGAACCTTTCGGCCAAAGGAATGAACCGCGTCGTAGGCGTGGGCGACGCGAAAAAGATCGGCTTCCTTGAAGGCTTGGCCGATTATATGAAGACCAACCGGAAGACCTACCCCGGTAAATCCGCAAGGCACGGAGAGAGCGGGGAGGCCGGCCAGGTTGGTGGAAATGGTGAACACGTCGCTGAGGTACATCGCGATCGGGTCCTCGCTTCGTTCTCCTTGGCGGAACGCGGGCGTGGGGGAAGTGGGAGTCAATATGGCGTCCACTTGCTCGAATGCTTTTTCGAAGTCCCGTCGAATGAGGGTTCGGGTTTTTTGGGCTTTAAGGTAGTAAGCATCATAGTAACCACTGCTTAGGGCGTAGGCTCCGAGAATGCATCGACGTTTCACCTCCTCGCCGAATCCTTCGCCACGGCTCTTTGCATAAACGTCGATGGCGTTTTCGGCTCGGTCGCTCCGGTGTGTGTAGCGTATGCCGTCGTAGCGAGCTAGGTTCGAGGACGCCTCAGCTGTTGCTATAAGGTAGTATACGGGGATTGACAGATCGGTCATGGGTAGAGAAATCTCCACGACCTCGTGACCTTCGTTACGGTAGAACTGTATGGCTTCGTCCACGAGTTGACGGACTTCGGCATCGATCCCCTCGCCAAAGAATTCCTTGGGCAGTCCGAGCTTCAATGGGCCCGGCTTTTCAGCAATGGCCTGACGGTAGTCGGGAACCTCTGAAGGGTAGCTCGTGGAGTCGAGAGGGTCGTGCCCGGAAATGGTTTGAAGGAGGAGTGCGGCGTCTTCCACGGTTTGTGAAAAGGGGCCGATTTGATCCAAGGAAGAGGCAAAGGCGGCAAGCCCGTAGCGCGAGACCATGCCGTATGTGGGTTTCATGCCGACCACCCCGCAGAGTGCCGCGGGTTGCCGGATTGAGCCACCCGTGTCCGAGCCCAAGGTGAGGGGCGCTTCGCGAGCCGCGACCGCCGCGGCGCTGCCACCACTGCTGCCACCCGGTACGCAAGCTAGGTCCCATGGGTTGTTGGTCGCCCCATAGGCAGAGTTTTCCGTTGAGGACCCCATGGCAAACTCATCCAGATTGAGTCGCCCCCACACTAGAGCGCCCGCACGTTTAAGTTTTACTACTACTGTTGCATCGTAGGGGGATACGTAATTTTCGAGTATGCGGCTGGCCGCAGTCAGTGGTTGCCCCTTTACCGATATGACATCCTTTACGGCAACCGGCACACCGTCCATCGGACCGAGGGATTCTCCCTTTGACCTTCTTTCGTCGGAAGCATGCGCTTGGGCCAAAAAGTCTTCGTCGTCGCGATGAAGAAACGCATGTACTTTTCCATCCACTGCTTCCGCTCGGTCGATAAAGGATCGGGCGATTTCGACGGCCGACGCTTTGCCTGTCGCAAGCGCTTCGCCGAGTTCGGCGGCAGTCATCTCGTGCAAGGTGTCCGACATGGTTGGCAGGGGAGGGCTATTCCTCGATTACCTTGGGCACCACCACTTGAGCCTGCCGTTGGGCGGGTGCATTGGCGAGAGCTTCCTCTGCGGAAAACCCGGGGCGAGCTTCATCTTGATCCCAGACGTTGTGTCGGGGGAATGCGTGAGCGGTGGGTTCGACTCCTTCGACGTCTACTTCACTGAGTCTGTCGAAGTACTTGAGGATATCTCCGAACTGGTCACGGAACTTTTCCTTTTCCTCATCGCTCAGTTCGATCCGCGCGAGGTTGGCCACGTAGCCGATGTCCATTTCTTGTGATTCGCCCATTTTGTTGTCGTTAAAAGGAATTCAGGAGCGTAGCGCGTAATCGGTGGTTTCGGCGAGGATTCGTTGGGTTTCGTCAAAGGCGGCGTTCACGTCCTTGTCTTCCAGTGTGCGTTCGTCGGACCGGAAGCGGATGGCGCAGGCCACGCTTTTCTTGCCTTCTCCCAATCCCTTTCCCTCGAACACGTCGAAAATGGTCACGGGATCGACGATGAAATTCTTGTCCGCGGCTTGCAAGGCCGCCGTCTCTATGGCTAGGCGAACGTCTTCGGCGGGCACGTTTCCGTCCACGACGAGAGCAAGATCCTTGAGTGCGGGAGGAAAAGAACCAAAGGTCCGGAATTTCACGGGTTTTACCTTTTGAC
>JABHOU010000620.1 GCA_018695085.1 Opitutia bacterium
ATCGTTCTGCTTTTGCCCTCTCTTGCCTTATCGGTCGTTACGGGAGTGGACGTCACCACTTGCATCCTGGTAATGGGTGTTCTCTGCATCATATACGTAACCCTCGGCGGCATTGAAGCCGTTATCTGGACAGATGTCCTACAAGTGTTCGTTCTGCTCGGAGGAGCTGTCTATGTAGTAGCTTCGATTGCGGGAGAAGTGGGTGGTTTCCGGAGTTTCATTGATCAAGCGCAAGCCGCCGAAAAGCTTAACTATATAGACCTCCGTTGGAATTTTTCAGAACCCACTTTATGGACCCTCCTGCTCGGGGGTCTCGCAGCTAGTTTAATCAGTTACGGAAGCGACCAAACCGTAGTCCAGCGCTACCTGACGACTAAGGACGAAAAGGAATCTGCCCGTAGCATCTGGACAAATGCCTTTCTCACCGTCCCCGCAACCCTTCTTTTCTTTCTCGTCGGAGCTGCCCTATACGTCTTCTTCGCCAACCACCCTGAAACCCTCGACCCCCATCTCTCCACCGCCGATGCCATACTGCCCTTTTATGTCTTCGCACAGCTGCCTGAAGGAATCGCAGGACTCGTGATCGCGGGCGTCTTTGCGGCAGCGATGTCTAGTCTCGACAGCAGCATGAACAGCGTAGCCGCCGCCGTTACGACCGACTTTCATGCCCGTTACCGGCCCAGCTCCACTGCCACCGAAAAGCTCCGTGTAGCTCGTGTCGCAACGGTCGCAGTGGGTGTAGCGGGCACAGCTCTCGCCCTCTTTTTGGCGGGTACTGAAATCAAGTCTCTGTGGGATCAGTTCGTCGGCTTCCTCGGTCTCTTCGGCGGGGGTCTGGGTGGACTATTCCTTTTGGCCATCTTCGCCGAAAAAGCCCACGCAAAAGGAACCCTGATCGGTCTTCTAGCCTCCGCTGTGGTCGTATTCTCGTTAAAAACATGGCATCCCGTTCATTCCTGGTTTTATGCCTTCGCCGGGGTGTCGTCCTGCTTTCTGGCAGGCATCATAGCCAGTTACCTAATACCAAATGGTGACGTACAATCAACAGCAGGTTTGACTTGGAAAACCCGAAAAGAAGATTAAATCCGTTAGCTTTGTTGCGGAACTGGACGTTAGATATTCATTTCCCCTATCTGATCATCTTGTTGGTGCCGAATGATAGCCTCTGTCATTTTTCTTAAACGAAAATGTCATTGAAACACTGGCGAACATACCATCTTGGACGCCATCCAGTTCCAGCAAAGCCCACAAAATAATTGATTCAGAAATTGAGTCTCACCACAAATCCTCACGGTAAAGGCATTGCAAAAATCAGATCATTCAGCATCTATCTTATTGCCAATTAGTAGTTTATAAAATACTCAATGATGAATCAGCCTAAAGATACTAGGATCCATTAGTTTCCAGTATGACATGATAAAATATCATAAATGCGACTATTATTTTGACTGATTTCAGCATGCATTCAAAAGTATAATTAGCATATTAGCTAATTTTACAACTTATCTCTACTATCCACTTGATGAAAAAAAAGGGGGCTCTGGAACCCGAGCAAACTCAATATCGGATACGCTATCTCCTAGGAGAAGACGTTATTCCAGTTGAGAAATATTTTATGGCAACTTCACCCGAACAAGCCTTGGAAATGTTTGGCTATTCGTGCCGCAATTTTCCCAACACTCCGGAATTACTTGATTTTGGGAAATGGAACCGATGGTCAAATGAATGGATTGATGAAATTACCAAAGAATCTGCCCAAGAGAAATTACAATCATTATTGAAAAGTGCCGGAGATAAACAACCGAAGGCAGACCAACCGGAAAACCCTGCCGATGTACAAAAGAAAAAACTTTTACTAAAAGAATTAGAGAAATACGAGGACTTGTACAACGATCCATATTTTTACAAGAGAGGGAAACCAAACCCAAAGTACGGACAGGAAATAGATAGGATAAAAAAAGCCCTCGCTAAATAAGAGAACACCAGTCAGCGAGTAAAAAACAGAAACATTAACTGGTTTACCCTCTGTATATTAAAGCGGAGGATGAAAATAGAATAAAACTTAGGCTAGACCCCTAAAAAGTTATTCAATACTTGGCCTTCGGAAAGTGGGAAGGGGCGACCGAGGGAATCGTGGAAGTGGGAGTGTGGGTCTAGTCCGAGTAGGTGGTAGATGGTGGCAGTGACGTCAGAGGGTGAGACGGCGTCATCGATGGGTTCGGAAGCGATTTTGTCCGACTTTCCGTACATTTGACCGCCAGGCACCCCCGCCCCGGCCATCCATATGGTGTTGCAGCGCCCCCAATGGTCGCGACCCGCGTTCTTATTTACCTTGGGCGTCCGGCCGAACTCGCTGTTCCAAACGACGAGGGTGTCTTCAAGCATACCCCGTTCCTCGAGGTCGTTTAGGAGGTGTGCAATGGGTTGGTCAACTTGCGGCACTAGACGATCCTTCAGACCATTGAAGTTGTCCTTGTGTGTATCCCAAGTGGTATCGACGCCCGGCTTGTCGCGGTGCCAATAGACGGTAACTAGCTTAACCCCTGACTCGAGAAGGCGCCGAGCAAGCAAAACGCTTTGTCCGAAAGTTTGCATGCCGTAGCGTTCACGCTCTGCCTCTCCCTCGTCGGCAATGTCGAAGGCATCAGAGACCTGTGGAGAGGTGAGAAGGTCGTATGCCAACTGGTTGACAGCGTTGAGGTCAGATACGTCCAAAGTGGAAATAAGATCTCTGCGCAGGTCGTCGAATTGCTCGGTCAATTTTACCCGCTTACGAAGACGAGCACGATCAAGCCCTTCGACAGGGGACATATTGGGCACTTTAAAATCGGGTTCGTCGGGGTGTCGGTTAAGTACAAAAGGATCGTATCGGCGACCGAGAAAGCCTGCGTTTTGCCCCGGTGTAACGAATCCTGCGGTGGTTCCGATTACTTCGGGAAGAGCCACGAAAGTCGGCAACCCATTGGTAGTGGGAGAAAACTTGCTGAGAATGGAACCGACGTGAGGATAGTCGGATGGGCGTGCCCCGAAATTTTCGCGGGATTCGGGGTGCTTGTGCCCGGTCAACATCCAATGAGCTCCCGTGGAGTGATTGTTGTCGGTATGCGTCACTGAGCGAATAAAGCCGATCTTGTCGGTCACGCCGGCAAGCTTGGGCATGAGCTCAGAGATGCGTATACCGGGAGTCTGACTGCGGACGGGGTTGAATGGACCGCGAAGCTCGGAGGGAGCATCGGGCTTCATATCGAAAAGATCGATGTGGCTAGGACCTCCCCACATGTACAGAAGAAGGCAGCGCTTGGCTTTACCGAAAGTTCCTGAATATTCACCCGTTTTTTTTGCTGCAAGTAGAGAGGGAAGGCTTAACCCGAAGGGGGCCAATCCACCAATACGCAGCATTGCCCGGCGAGTAAGGCCGTCACAACAAGCCTGAGCGGGGTTTCCTCGGAGCTCGATCATCGATCGAATTAAATTCAACGACATCAAGCCGAGCAACGGTAAATGAAACTTTCAACAAGGATTATCGTTACAGGAAATTGAATAAAGAGGTTGAGATGCTTGCCCTCTCTTGCGAAAGTAAACCCATGAAAGTTGTTCCATTAACTATTCTCATTCTCACCAACGCATTTCTTTTTCAAGGTTGTGGAGGCAACTCCGAACCTTCGGGATCTGGCCCTAGTGGAGACAATTCCACATCGGCATCGATCTCCGCCACTGCTCCCGTTCCAATGGGGACGATTCTCAGCAAGGTTGAAGATAGCGGTGTAAAAGTGACCTTTTTCTTAGCGAAGGGGGAAAATGGCAAACATTGGCTTCGGGCCACCTTTTCCCCTCTGGAAATTGGTTATCACGTCTACTCCAAGGATTTACCCGCCGATGGGATCGATGGAATCGGTCGCCCCACCCTTCTAGAATTAAGCGAAAACCCTGCTATTACTGACGTCGGCGAACTTACGGCCGACAAAAAGATTCATAATTTGGCGAGTCCACTGAACGCGGACGGATTCCCGGTATACCCCGACGGACCCGTAACGCTAAGTTTACCTTTCACAATGAAACCGGATACCAATGGCACAGTCGACGTTATGGCCAAGATCACTTACATGGCCTGTACGAAAACCTCCTGCAACCCACCCGTTGAGGGCAAGGCAGTGAAATTGACCCTCAAATAATCTTGGCGGCGAGTGACCTTGAACACTCCAAAACTGTTCGGTCTTCTATTACTCATTGTCGCACCTGTCTTGTCAGAAGCGGATGACTGGCCAACTTGGCGTGGAGCCAACGGCAATGGTCTCAGTAATGAAAAGAATATCCCAGAGAATTGGTCGATGGAGGAGAATGTCGCATGGAAAGTGAAGCTTCCAGGGCCTGGGAATTCCTCGCCGGTCGTGGCCAAGGGAAAGATATTCGTAACGCAAGCCATCGAGAACGGGAAGCAACGTGCCTTACTCTGCTTCGACCGCCGAACGGGAGACAAACTTTGGGAGCGAGTAACTTCATTCCCCGATAAAGAACCCACTCACAAGACAAACCCTTTCTGTTCCGCTTCTCCGGCCACGAACGGCAAGTTGGTCGTAGTCACTCTAGGGTCGGCAGGCATGATCGCCTATGACTTCGAGGGGAAGGAGGTCTGGCGACGCAAAGATCTCGGTCCAGAACGTCACCTATGGGGCACAGCATCCAGTCCAGTGCCCTATGGCAAGACCTTCATTCAGTACCGGGGTCCCGGCCCTTTGGTATTCATGCTTGCACTCGATGCCGCCACTGGAGAAACCGTTTGGAAACGCGACCTGCCCAAAGCTCAAGGCAAAGACGAGAAGCACTGGTTCGGAAGTTGGAGCACGCCTGTTTTGCGGAATAACCATGGTCGCGACGAATTGCTCAT
>JABHOU010000432.1 GCA_018695085.1 Opitutia bacterium
CCGAAGCTTCCGAAATAGAAACCGGGTTTGCCGCAACCGTAACATCGGCCCCTCTTTCAAGATGCTCTTCGACCATCTTGGCCAAGTCCATACGGAACAGCTGATCGCCCGACAAAATAATAAAGATGTCATCGTCTTCGGCATGAAAATGGATCAAATTTCGACGCACTGCATCCGCCGTACCTTGATACCAAGTGTCGCTGACTTCGGTTTGCTCGGCCGAAAGAATTTCTACAAAACCACCTGCAAAACGATCAAACCTGTAGGCGTACTGAACATGCCGATGCAAGGACGCCGTGTTGAACTGGCTTAGCAAATAGATGCGGTTGAAGCCGGAATTGATGCAGTTGCTGATGGGTACGTCCACCAATCGATATTTGCCGGCCAATGGGACCGCAGGCTTGCATCGCAACTGAGTCAATGGATGCAATCGCGTGCCTCGACCGCCTCCCATGATTACGCAATGTACTATCCCGGCCATTTAGTCTAATGAATTAGGCTTGCTCGAAAATGGATTTGAGAATGTTCTGCACGAGCTCATGTCTGACGAGCAAACACACCTTGGCAACCTAAAAGCAAAAGATACATCACCCTGATGATTTTCACATCGTATGTCTACGTTACCAAAAGATTTTCAAGCGTTACGACCATCGACTAAACAAAGCATATACAATGAAAATTCATCCTGAATTAGAAGAGTTCAAACGTTTGTCCGAAGAGGCAGACGTCGTTCTTGTTCGGGCAGAATTCACGGCCGATGCGGAAACCCCGCTCTCCGCGTACGCAAAACTTTCGATTCGCAAGCCTGCTTTCTTGCTGGAATCAGTGGTAGGCGGGGAACAGGTAAGTCGATATTCGTTCGTGGGTTGCAATCCGAGAAAAGTGATTGCCTGTCACGAGGACGAAACCATCGTAACCGAGCGCAACGGCGATCGCCACAGCTTCCCGACGCCCGCTGACCCTCTAGACATCGTGGAACAAGAAATGGCGGGCATTCGCTACGCCGCCATCGACGATTTGCCTCGTTTTGCAGGGGGTGCTGTCGGATACGTCGGCTATGAGTATGCCTCTCGAATTGAGCCTACTGTTCCTCTTGCCGAGAAGGACGAGTTGGGTCTGCCCACTCTGTACTTTCTCATCGCAGACTTAGTCCTGATTTTTGATCACGCGAGACAAACGCTTTCGATCTGCGCCAATGCATACGTCGGGGACAATCCCGCCGCCGACCATGCCGAAGCCGCGGAACGTATTGCCGAAACTGTGAAACAGCTATCCGTACCCTCACCGTTGCTACCGGCCGAACTCGACTCGGTTGAGGCACCGGATCCGCCCGAGGGGAATTTCAGCAAAGAAGAATTCGAAGCTCTAGTCGAACAGACCAAGGAATACATTCGATCGGGCGACGCCATTCAAGTTGTTCTTTCCCAAAGGTTTGCAATTCCATTCTCCCATTCCGCAATCGATTTGTATCGTGCGATTCGGGCGATCAATCCCTCGCCGTACATGTTTCTCCTCGAAAGCGAAGATTTCTCGGTCGTGGGTGCCTCGCCCGAGGTGCACGTCAGGCTGACAGATGATGAAGTGCTAATTCGCCCCATCGCGGGAACTCGCCCTCGAGGGGCAAACGAAGAAGAAGACCAAGCTCTGGAAAAGGAACTTCTGGCCGATGAAAAAGAGCGAGCCGAGCACCTCATGCTAGTCGATCTCGCGAGAAACGACATTGGCCGAGTTTGTCGCCACGGCACTGTGCAGGCCGCCGAATACATGATCATTGAGCGATACTCGCACGTCATGCACATCGTATCGCAAGTTCTAGGAAAGCTAGATCCTGACAAAAATGCCTTCGATCTGATGCGAGCCACCTTTCCCGCCGGCACGGTTAGTGGAGCTCCCAAGGTTAGAGCCATGCAGATTATTTCTGAATCTGAAAACCTTCGTCGACACGTGTACGCAGGCGCTCTAGGTCATTTCGGATATGACGGAAACCATGACTCTTGTATCGCCATACGTACGGCCATGCTTGTAGATGGTATGTTGCAACTTCAAGCCGGAGCCGGAATCGTGGCAGATTCAATACCTGAAATGGAATACCAAGAAACTATCAACAAAGCCAAGGGCATGCTAAAGGCGATAGCTCTCGCCGAATGCCAAGCCGGAAAATGACATGCCTGTAGAGGAAGAAGAAGCTTTTAAAATCTACCTTGAGCAAATCGCCAAGGTGCCTCTCCTCACTATAAAAGAGGAAGGAGAACTGGCGGAACTCATTCGTGGCGGAGACGAAAAAGCCCGACAGCAAATGATTACCGCCAATCTTCGCCTCGTAGTAAAGATTGCTCAAGATTACTCAAACCTCGGTCTGAGTCTGCTCGACCTCATTTCAGAAGGCAACATTGGTCTTATGAAAGCAGTTGAGCGTTTCGACCCGAACAAAGGGGGAAAGCTCAGCACCTATGCCGCGTGGTGGATAAAGCAAGGAATAAAGCGAGCTCTCGCCAATCAAAGCAAAACCATCCGCCTGCCCGTGCACATGGTCGATCGCGTTTCACAGATGAGGAAGGCGGAAGGACACCTTACCGAGCAGCTGGGCCGTGTACCCACTGAAGAAGAAATTGCCGAGGAGATAAAAATCCCCGCGGCGAAAGTGACCCATCTCAAAGCAGTCGCCTCTAAACCCACCTCATTGGAATCGCCCGTGGGAGACGCCGAAGGTTCGACCTTTGGAGACCTTGTTCGCGACGAAAAAGCGGC
>JABHOU010000590.1 GCA_018695085.1 Opitutia bacterium
AGGTGCTTGCCGGCGGAATCGGGAAGTTTCCACGGAGAGGCCGGAGCGGGTTTCCAGCGGAAGGGTCCGAGGTCGTCGAGGGCAGGAAAGGGGTGTTCGGCGGGCTCGTCGGGGTTCGGCTTAAGCTTGGGGCGCCAGTCCTCGGGTAAACTCAGGCGTTTGGCAATGGGAGCGAGGCGAGCGAAGACAGGGACGGAGAGGTCGACGGCTTGGCCGAGTTCACGGAGTTGGCCGAAGGCCTTGTCGGCCTCCTTCGTTTTGCCGGAGGAGTTCAGGAGGTAAGCGGCTTGGGCGGCAGGAAGAGCGGATTGAGGAGGTTTAGCCACGAGTTCGGCTGCAATTTTAGCGGCTTCCTCTTTTTCACCGACCGCAAGATAGGCTTGGGCGCGGCGGACCTTGTTCATGCTTTTTGCGGCGGCTATGGCTTCCTTGGCTTTTTCCTTTTTCCCTTGGGCGAGCAGTTGGTGCACCTTGAGTTCGGCAAGAGCATTCTTGGCGTAGGTAATGCGCTTCTTCTCCTTGGCTTCCTCCTTCTTGCGTTCCTCGGCTTTCTTCTTGGCGGCTGCCGCTTCCTTGGGGTCGGTTTTTTTCTTCTTTTCGTTCAAATCGGCGGGTTTCTTAGCGTTAGCGACCGTAGCGTTTTGATCGTCGGGCTGTGCCTTCGAATCTTCGGGTTTCTTCTTCTTCTTCGAGGCTTCGTCGGTTTTCTTGGGTTTTGGCGGAAGCTTGCTTTCGAGCATGGGACTTATGCGGGCTATGACTTCCTCACCTTTCTTGATGTGCCCGTTCTTGAAATGAGCGACGCCTAGAAGCTGGAGCCGGCGGCGGCTTTCGTTGGGATCTTCCAAGGCTTCAAGTTCGCCGGACTCGCAGAGGTCGGCGAGTTCTTTCCAAAGTTCGAATTGCTCGAGGGCGGAGAGAAGTCGGCGGTGGCCGTGAAAAGCGCTTCCGCCCCGCTTGGCGAGGGTATTGTACTTGGGGTGTCGGGGGAGAGAAATCATGTTCCGGGCAAGGGCCACGGCCTCGCCGGCCCGGCCGATGGTCGCGAGGTTGCGACATAGCCACTCGTTGTTATGAGCGAAGTTGTGAATTTGGTCGGGCATGACACGATCCCTCCTCATGTAGGCGTGGTCGGTGCGCGCGGAGGCTTCTTGGCTCCGGGCGGCGTCATGGTAGCGCTTGAGCTTGGAGTAGATATGCCCTGACATGTGCCACATATGAGCGATGCCGGGCGCGGCTTGCCCACAGACGGCGGCGGAATCAACAGCGCGGGCGGCTCGTTTGTAGTCCCAAAGATGAATGCGATAGTGATGGGCCGGATGCATGGGGTTCACCTTGAAGACACCTTGAAGCAGGGCGTCCACGGCTTCATGACTTTGAATCTTCACACCATTGCGGGAGTTGACCCAGAACTGGAGGGCCAGCAGGGCACGGGTTTCCAGGTCGTCGGGAAATTCGTAAAGAATCTCTTCAAGCGCCTTGGCGTAGGCTTCCGCCCGCTCTGCTTTCTTCTCCTTGGGCGTGTTAACGTACTTGGCGAGAGCATCCACGTGCTTGACCTCTCTGGGCGAAGCAGACCCCTTGCGCTTGACCGCCTCGGCGATGAAACCCTTGGCCCGCTTCTCGTTGCCCGAATTGGCCCGCGCCATGCCCCAGTAGGCCATGGAGCAGGTGGGGTCGATGACGGCGGCCTGACGGAAGGAGCGTTCGGCCTCCAAGTTCCAAAAACCGTGAAGCTGGCCCAACCCTTGGTTGAAGAAAGCCTGGCACTTGGGCTTCTTGGTGGTCACGGGAAAGTTCACCTTGGGCATGCCTTTCATAAGGTAGGCGCGTTGGCGCGGCCCCTCGTCGAACGCTTCCCCGTGAGCGGAATGCCCGGCGGGCACGGTTGCGTTGTCCTCCTTCTCCTCGGCGAAAAGCGGCGTGACGAGCAAAGCGATGAAGATTGCTTTCATCCCTCCATCCAAGCGCCTCCATGGTCCAGGGTCAAGGGTGAGGGGGTTGCCAAGGGGGGATTATTGCAGGTACAACGCCCCGTCCAGCATGGCCCCGGAAACCTTTATGGACCCTTCCGCGGGCGAACCGGCCCCCACGGTGCATCAAACACCATATCTTGCTCCTTGCCGTCAAGGTAGGTTGTGGTCACCTTGATTCCACGCTTGTTGATAGGCTTCAGTCCGGAAGTGTAGGAAATTTCTCTGCCTGTGAAAGGCGTTGTCTCGCCCTTGACGTAACAAAGTCCTCCGCGCATTTCCGTTTGAGCTCCCGTTACCTCACGGGTCACTTTTTTCGTGCTCGGATCGAGAACATAGGTTCTCGATCTTTCATCGGAAACAAGGAGCGAGAAGACCGCCAACACGGGATAATGGTCCGAAAGGTAGGCGGTGTCCTCGTTCTCCAGGCAGACGGCCGACTTGCAGGAGGAAGCGAGGGATCGATTGGCATAGAAATAATCCAGTCTTCGGGAAGGTCCGTTGTCCTCTCCCAATCGGTTCTTCGTTGGGAAAGTTCCCGAAAATCGGGTTCTCTTGCCTGCCACCAAATCAATGAATCCGGCCTTTTCGATTTTTTCGAGATGAGTGTAGTCCAATTTGTCGTCGCGGAGGTTGCGGTTGCTCTTCCAGCGCTGGTCGAGTCGACGAAAAAAAGGAATTATGTCGGGAGTCTTTTCGTATTGCTTGCGGTCCCTCGGCGAAAAAGTGTTGAAGTCGCCCGCCAGAAGAATCTTCTCGGCAGGGTTTCTCTTGACCAATTCGCGTGTCAGCAAGTCCACTTCCCTGTGCCTTATTTGCCAATGCCCGGGATGAAGGTGAACGACGTATACGCGAACCCCACCCGTTTTGCATGAAAGCAGACCATGATGATAGCCCTCGAGCGTGCGAGAGACCTCCTCGATGGGGAAACGTGAGGTGATGCCTGTCGGAAAGCCTCCCGTCTTCAGCAAGGCGCTGTGGGGATGCCCCCAGGTTCGGGCATCTTGAGAAAGTTTCCCTTCCGTATAGGAATTGAGCTCCTGGAGAGAAACGATGTCGGGTTTTAGAGATCTTACGTACTCAAGAAATTTCTTTTTGCGCTCCGGCTGTTTGGTGAAACCATACCAGACGTTGTAGCTGAGTACCCGGAGTTCCGAGCCCTTTTTCTCAACCTCGGGAAAAAGTTGAACGGGAATTAGGCAAAGCAGTAAAAGAAGAAGTGATTTCATTACCTGATCCAAGCGCCTCCATAGTCGAGGGTCAAGGTTTGTGGATGTCAGGGTTTAGACTACTTATGAATGGGGCAACAAACCTCTTTCAAAAACAAACCACGCCCAAAACCACAAAACGGAGATACCCAATCTGACAAGCAAAAGTCTTAGCAAGTTCCTTTTCATAAATGATTCATCTTACATGGAGATCCGTGAATGAAACAAGTGGATACGAGGTTCCATATTCCGGTTGTTCACTTGGGTTGACTCCCCTTCCCTGCGGGTTCGATTCCCGCTACCTCAACCAAAGACTCTCAAGGTCGTCGGGAACTTCATGATAAACTAATTTATGAGAATTCATTCGATTGGTTATGATCTTTCGTTGCCAGTTCCTCCAATAACCTTACATGGAAAGGTTCAAAAAATGACGCATCACCCGACAAACCACCCTTGGCTCCAGCCACTTAAATTCTTACTGCTCCTCATGGTGTTTTGCGGATGCGGACCGGACGCTGATAAAAAAGTCGACGATTCAAAGAAGAGCTCAACCGACGACTCGGGTATTTCGACCTTCCGCATCATGATTCTAGGTGATTCGCTGACCGAGGGATACGGCGTGCCGGAAGAGGAATCCTACCCCGCTCTCCTTGAGAAAAAGCTCAATGACCTGCTCGGGCCTAAAACGCAACTTGACTACGAGGTGATCAACGGCGGGATCAGCGGAGCAACGACTAGCGGAGGAGTCTCGCGCATAGAGTGGTTTTTAAGTGCAAAACCGGACTATCTGCTCGTTGCGCTCGGAGGGAACGACGGGCTGCGCGGAATACCGGTCTCTGAAATTGCAAAAAATATCGGCAGCATCCTCTCGGCGGCTAAGCAAAACAAGATCCCCGTGATGCTTGCAGGCATGAAACTCCCTCCGAATTACGGGGAAACTTACGCAACTTCCTTCACCGGGGCATTCGACCAACTCGCGAAGGATCATGCAGTGCCCTACATTCCCTTTCTTCTTGAGGGTGTCGGTGGAAATCCGGAAATGAACCTACCTGATCGGATTCATCCCAACCCTAGCGGACATCGAGTCATGTGCGAAACCGTCTATCAGAACCTAGCTTCAAAGCTTCACTGATCCTTCAACATGAATATTCTTCTTCGACTTAATCAGGTCTCCAAGTCCTTCGAACAGGGGGGACAGAAGATCAAAGTTCTGGACCACCTCGACTTCATCGTCGAACGTGGGGAGACCATTTCCATCCTTGGCCAGAGCGGAAGCGGAAAATCAACTCTACTCTCGCTTCTCGCAGGATTGGACCACCCCGACAAGGGCACAGTCGAGGTAAAAGGCGAAGACTTGGCCAAACTCAGCCAAGACCAACTCAGCAAGTTCCGCTCAAAAAACCTTGGTATAGTCTTTCAACAATACCACCTCATGAGCAACTTGACGGCCTTGGAAAACGTCGGCATTCCCTTGGAGCTCCAAGGGAAAAGCGATTTCACAGGACCCGCCATGCTCGCTCTCGATCAAGTCGGACTTTCTGATCGACTGAATCACTTCCCCTCCCAGCTGTCGGGCGGAGAATGTCAGCGAGTGGCACTCGCCCGGGCAATCGTCAGCGAACCCAATTTCATCCTAGCCGACGAACCATCGGGAAACCTCGACCGCAAGACGGGAGGAGATATCATGGACTTGCTTTTCCGCTTGTGCAGGGAGAAAGAACAAAGCCTAATTCTCGTCACGCACAACAGAGAGTTGGCTCAATCCTGCAACCGCACCCTCGTTCTTCGCGACGGCCAGCTGAATATCTACGCCGAGAACAACTCCGACTGAGCCCATGTCATTCGTGCTAAGAAACGCTTGGAGGGAGATCCGGAACAATCGCTCCTTCTGCCTGTTTTATGCCCTAAATCTTGCTTTGGGTCTGGTGGGATTCCTAACCGTAGATTCATTCAAGGGATCGCTAGAACGAAAGGTTAGCGAAGAATCCAAACTTCTGCTTGGGGCCGACTTGGCGGTCCGAGCAAGAAGAGATCTTACGCCGGAGGAAGTGGATGCAATCAAGGCCTTGCTGCCGGAAGGTTCCGAGAAAATCGAGGTACTCGATTTTTTCTCCATGGCCGCCGGTCCCGGAGGAAAAAGTCGCTTGGTGAAGATCATAGCCATGGAACAAGGCTTTCCTTTTTACGGTTCCTTCGATCTGAAACTGAAAGGGAAGCTCAAGGGGACCGATGAAAAACTCATCCACAAACAAAAGCATGCTTGGATTTACCCTGAACTGGAAAGCCAGCTAGATACCGAGATTGGTGATGAAATCCGCGTCGGTGAAGCCCGATTCAAGGTTTCCGACTTCGTGCTGCAAGAGAGCGGACTGCAGTTCCAGCCTGCCGAACTGGCTCCCAAGGTCTTTATCGCCAAAACCTTCCTA
>JABHOU010000365.1 GCA_018695085.1 Opitutia bacterium
CGCAGAAGAACCCGAATCTTGTTTTCGTGAGCGACAAGACATCCGGGATGAACCGCAAGGGTGGCATTCAAGGCTTCGAGGGCCTCGGGGAACTGTTTCTTGTGGGTAAGCAGATAATAGCACTCCTTCTTGCGCGAGTGGTGCTCCCAAGGAGCATGGGCAATGGAGAGCCGATGAAACTTGAGGCTCTTGTCCTTTTCGCCGTAACCGGCGGCGATGCGCCCTTGATAATGGTAGACGTTGGCCCAGAATAGGTCTTTTGCCAGAAGACAACCCGCAGGCACGATGAGAATGCCAACGGCGCCGAGGAATAGGTTGAGGCGAGGCCCCGGGGAAAAGGCCGAAGGAGAAGAGGAATCGGGATCTCCGGGTTCCCTAAGCACAAGCCCGAGCAAAACGCCAAGGGCGGACCAAGCGACGACGACGCCGCAGGGAGAACGGGCGGGAAACTCGAAAAAGGCTTCCGCAAGAAAGGTAAGACAGGCAGCGATAAGCCCCAGGCGGAGACCGAGGCCCCGGAGGTCGCGCTTCTTGGCGCAGGCAAGGGAGGACAGGAGTCCCCGCCAAAGAACAAAACCCCAGATGCCGAGAAAACCGATGAGTCCGACGATGCCGTTTTCGTAGAAGGCTTGGATGAAGTCGTTGTGGGCGTGGCGAACGAGTTTGCCTTGATAGGATTTGGCCGCATCGGAGAGCACCGCGCTCTCGTGAAAGTGGAGCTCGTAGTGGTCGGTGCCCTTACCGAATAGAAAATCCTCGGAAAGGCAGGCGTTGAGAGCGTCCTGCCACAGAACGAGGCGGCGGTTACTGCTGCTATCGACGCCGTCCGCACTGGGAACTATGCTCTCGAATTCCTTTGTCTCTTTGGAAGTGGAAGGGACAGTGCCCGAGGACTCGCTTTTCTTCCAATAGGGTGAGGTGTAAAGAAAAAGCGGAAGGGCAAGGGAAAGGGCAAGAAAGGCAGAGGCAAGCATACCGGATGGTCGCAGATCCGCTGGGACCATTGTCTTTCGCTTCAGAAAAAGAATAAGGAGGAAACAAAAGGCCGAGATTACGCAACCGGAGATCATACCGACCCACGCGCCTCTCGCCAGCGAAAGAGAAAGAGAGGGCAAAAAGATGAGGAGCAAGGATGCTCCCAACAGCATTCGTGCAGGGAGGTTGCGAAAGTAGAGAAGAGCCCCAAGGCAAAGGGGCAGAAGCGGGGCATGATACTCGGCGGCAAAGTTATGGTTGTAAATGATGCCGGCGGGAACCGACTTGCTGATTCGCGGCAGGCGATGGCTCCAGTCGGTCCAGATGTAATGCTGATCCATGACGACGAGAGAGGATAAAAGTCCGCCGAGGAGCAAGGCTCCGAGGAAGACGCCCAGCTTATTCCTACTCCAGCTGACGTGAGCTAGGGAAAGGGCGAGCAGGACGGGCAAAAAGTGCCAACGGATGGACGAGACCCAAGCGCGCATCCCGTTGTGAGCGAAAAGACTGGATACGATAACGCCTATTAGAAAAAGCCCAAGAAACACTTGAAGCGATTTCGGGAGAGCGAGAACCTTCTTCCCGAGGTGCAGGGATACGAGGGCAATTCCGACGACAGCCGAACCTAGGGCAAGAACCAGCGCGAACTTCAGGTCGGCATTGACGATCCGAATGGGAATGAAGCCGTCGACCCACTCGTCTTGGGCCAGATGGAGGTGAAACAGCGGGGGAAGAATAGCTAGCAAACAAGCGAAAAAAAGCAGCAGGTTATTCTGCAAGGGTGAGAGGAAGTCAGGGAGCGACCATTCGACCGAAGACGTTTTTTCCGTTTTTTCTTTCTGCAAAGCGGAAAGCAAACTACTTGACTCGGCGAGTGGGCTCAACTGCTTTCTAATGGAATGCGACGCTTCGTCCTTGTAGATTTCGGGGAGTAGGCTGTAACAAGAGAGCAATGAACCATTCAACCACACGATTCTTGCTTACCGCGCTTACTCTTGGAACGGGAAATCTCCAATCGGCCGATTTCTCAAGCGACTTCGAAAACGTTCACGACCGAGTATGGGCCGGAGAAGATTATTGGGCCAACCCGATGGAGGACTGGAAAATCCAGAACGGAAGGTTGGTATGCGTCAGAGGAGGAGCCGACAGGAACGTACATTTGCTGACATTCGGTTTGGGCGAGAACAAGCCCGATGCCGCTTTCTCTATGTCCGTGAGGCTTGGTCTAGAGGAAGATTCGGCGAAAAACGGTTCGGCAGGCTTCGCCATCGGAGTGATTGACCAGGAAACGCGAGACCCGCGAGCAAGCTTGTTGTTCGGAAAGGGGTTGACCGCAGGTGTAAAGACAAACGGGAAACTGTTTCTGGGGAAGAACATTGCCGAAAAACCAGTGAAGTCGGTGAAAGACCTAACTCTCCGGTTCGAGGCAATTCCCAAACCACAGGACAACGATTACACTCTTCGCATAATCGCATTTGAAGGGGGAAGCAAAAAAGAACTGGGCCGACTTTCATCGGAGATTACTAAGAATGAGTCCTTGGTCGGGAACGTAGCCATAGGTTGCAACATGGAGATGGAATCTGCCCGAAAGGACGGAACTAAACTGGCTCGTTTTTGGTTTTCCGATTGGAAATTAAGTGGCGAAAAGGTGGAAGCTCGCCCCGATCTCGCATTTGGGCCCATCCTATACGCCATGCATACGCTGAGTCGCGGCACGCTGAACCTCACCGCTCAAATGCCGCCTTTGGGAGAGAAGGAATCCAAACAGCTTAGGCTAGATGCGAAGGATACCGAAGGGCGTTGGCAAAAAACCGCCAACGCGACCATAGACCCTCTCTCTCGCACCGCCACCTTCAGGATCGAAGGATGGGACGACACACGCGACATGTCCTATCGCATAGCTTTCGAGAACCGCAAGCGAGGCAGTGACTCAAAGGAAAAATATTTTGAGGGAATAATCCGAAAGGACCCGAAGGAGAAGAAGGAAATTGTGGTGGCAGGCTTTACGGGGAACAAGGACACCGCCTTTCCAAACGACAAACTGGTAAAGAATGTAGGGATCGTGAACCCGGACGTCCTCTTTTTCTCGGGCGACCAGATCTACGAGGACGTAGGAGGATACGGAATACATCGCAATCCGGTTGATCTCGCAGTTCTGAATTATCTTCGAAAGATATACCTCTGGGGATGGGCTTTCCGCGATTTAATGCGTGATCGCCCCACCCTTGCCCTACCCGATGACCACGACGTCTATCAAGGGAACATCTGGGGCCAAAGCGGCAGGGATTCCGGTGGGATGAAGGGGCACTCAGCAGGTGGATACGCGATGCACCCCGACTTCGTGAACGCCGTGCAGCGAACCCAAACCGCACACCATCCGGCGCCCTTCGACCCCACACCCGTCGAACAAGGTATTGGTGTCTATTATGGGGACATGATCTACGGACGAATCGGACTCGCCGTACTGGAAGACCGCAAATTCAAGTCGGGTCCGGCAGGAAAAGTAAATTCTTGGAAAGGGCGACCCGACCATATTCGCGATCCAAAGTTCGACACAAAATCCATCGACAAAGAAGGATTGGTCCTACTAGGGAAACGCCAACTGAAGTTTCTTCGCCACTTTGCGGGTGACTGGAAAGGGACGGACATGAAAATGGCGATGTCTCAAACCATATTTTGCAACCTCGCGAATTACCATGGTGGCGGACAGCAATACATTGTCGCAGATCTAGACAGCAACGGTTGGCCGCAAACTGGACGGAATAGAGCTCTCGAAGAATTGAGGCGTGGTTTCGTATTTCATTTCGCGGGAGACCAGCATCTTGCATCCATCGTGCATCACGGCATAGAACAATGGGGTGACGCGGGATACTCCTTCTGCGTTCCCAGCATCGCAGCCGGTTATCCTCGCTCTTGGCTCCCCGACAAGGAGGGCCGCCCCGTCCGCAATCGTCCCGCCGCAGGTTTACCCAATACAGGTGAGTACAAAGACGGCCTACAGAACATTTTAACGGTACATGCCATTGGCAATCCGACACCAACCAAAAGCAAAAGTCGCATCAACACCTTACACGGCAAGGCCTCCGGCTACGGCGTCGTGAGGATGAACAAAGCCAAGGGTACCATCACCATGGAATGCCACCGTCTTCTAATAGATGCCTCCGACATGCAACCGGAAGATCAGTTTCCCGGTTGGCCCAAGACGATCAACTACAGCGAAAACTATCAAAGAACCCCTGCGGCATATCTTCCCAAAATAAAGGTAAAAGGTCTTGCCCACCCCGTAATCCAGATAATTAACGCAAAGACCAATGAACTCGTGTATGCACTTCGCACCCGTGAGGATTCTTATCGACCACCGATCTTCGATACGACCGCGATCTACTATGTAAAGGTTGGCGAACCGGATAATAATGAATGGAAAACCCTCGAGAAGCTGAAACCTGATGCCACGGGGAAAAGGACTACGATCTCCGTAGAATTCCGATAAGTCAAAAGCCCATTAGCTGCTCACAATCTGAAAGTTACAAAATTAATGAGCCTATTCGCCATTTTGCACCTATTCCTCATGAAAAAACGAGCGTACGGTCTTTGCATCGGCCTCCTTCTGCTAGGAAGCACCCTTTTCTCGGCAGGGACAAGCAAACCGAACGTCTTGCTTATCTTGGCCGACGACGTCGGGTGCGAGCCCATCGGTTGCTATGGCGGGGAATCCTTTGCCACGCCGAATATCGATGCCTTGGCAAAAAACGGCATGAAATTCGAACATTGCTACAGCATGCCCGTGTGCCATCCATCCAGAATAGCGCTGATGACGGGACGATATCCGTTTCGCTTTAAGGCCGGATGGGGATCGTTTCCCAAAAACGAAGAAAAGCATTCCATAGGTCAGGTCATGAAGGACGCAGGTTACGCAACGGCGGTAGCGGGAAAATGGCAAATGACGCTCCTGAAGAAAGATCCAGCACAACCCTCTCGATTGGGATTCGACGCATGGAGCGTGTTCGGATGGCATGAGGGAGCCCGCTTTCACAGTCCAATGATTTACCAGAACGGGAAGGTGCGCGAAGGCTTGAAAGGAGAGTATGGTCCCGAGCTTTACGTCAAGTTCCTCTCCGATTTCATGGAACGCAGTCAAAAGGAAGGCAAACCCTTCTTCGCCTACTACTCCATGGCTCTGGCTCACGACGTAACCGACGACCTGAAGTGGCAAGTTCCCTATGCTCCCGGCAAGGACCGCTGGATGAACTATGGGGAAATGATTACCTCGATGGATGAAATGGTGGGCAAGCTAGTGACGACTATGAATAGATTGAACCTCCGAGAAAACACCCTCGTTTTGTTTACGGGCGACAACGGCACTGCGGCACGCTCCAAGCTGCGACACTTGGGCAAATCTGGGAAGAAATACGAATATGAAAAAGTAGTCGTACGCCAAAATGGAAGGAATGTCCCCGGAGGGAAGGGACTGCTAAACGATCGCGGGACACATGTTCCCTTGATCGCAAACTGGCCGATGACGATAGCTCCCGGTTCGGAAAGCGAAGACCTTGTGGACTTCAGCGACTGGTTGCCCACTATAGCAGAAATAGGTCAGGCCAAACTGTCTAAAGATGTGAAGTTCGATGGAAAAAGCTTCGCCTCGAGTTTTCTAGGAAAGAATGAATCCGCCCGCGGTTTTGCTTTCGCAGAGTCGAGGGGAGGTCGAGCCTTTGTTCGTGACCAAAGCCACAAGCTCTACGCCAACGGAAAATTTTACGACGTATCCATCGATCCCGAAGAAAGAAAACCTCTAGCAAAAGGGGAAGCAGCTGAAATTCGACAGCGTCTTGAGAACGCCATTCGCGAAATAGGATATGGGAAGTGAGAGAACAGGTATAGTTACCAGAAGCAGTCTCAGTACTCGATAACCCAACAGCGCCCTTGGGAGAAATGTTCGGCCTCGTCGGCTGTAATCCAACGTTCTTGATAGCGTTCGCCCCATGAATCGGTAAAGGCGATTTCCTCGGTTTCCTTATTATAACCGTGGATAATGCAGATGTGATTGCTGTCGCCCGAACCGGGTTTAGCCAAGTTCCCGGCTTCCTTTACCGCCTTGTCCATAAGGCTTTTCCATTCGCGAGCATCCATTCCTTTTCGCTCAACTGTCCGCTCGTTAGCGATACGATTGAAGGTTTTTGTGGAGTGAAGCCCCCAAAGGATAGGCACGCCGGAATCGATGGAACGAGCCAACTCCTTCAAGGACGGATGCCCTCGCAAAGGCTTGAAATTGCGACCGGCCGAAACCACTTCCTGCTGAACCGCTTGGACGAGGGTCGGTGTGTGCGTTCCTCCTCCAAGGCCAGTGTTCCCGGCCATGGCGAGTAAGTACATGTCCGCAGGAATTGCCATGTATCGCATGCAACGTTCGAAAGTAGCTGGAACACAATACCCCTTCGGACCCTGGTCAACCATGGGAAGATTCTTAATGACAACGTCGCCGTTCGGTCGTCGGTCGACGTTTTCTCGATGAATTCGTCGAATGTACATATCTGCCGTCTTTCGCGTTTTCCCTCTGGCTTCTGCAGAAGCAACGGTTTCAACCGAGAGGCTGACGAACTCTCCATTCATTACCGAGAGCAAAAAGCTGTGCCCGTTCCAGTCCCACCTCGACACCTTTCGCTTGGCGGAACCTTGGCCGAAATTCTGGCGACGAGGTTTTCCTAAAATATTTTCGAAAAGCTCGGCCACTAGATCAGCGTCACGTTCCATCCATTTTTCCAATTGTCGCGGGTCCTTGGTTACCGTGCCGTCCTTAAAATGCTCTTCCGCGGCCCCTGCTGCTGCAAAACAATCACCCTTGTTGGCAAATACCAGAGAAAGCCCGGTCACCTTGCTCGCATCCCCATAAAGAGCGGCGGAATAAGGGCGAGCACCGACAAAACGATAGTTCGACGGCGGGTACAGTCGATAACTGGTCTGGTTGGCGGTAACCGATTCGCGCGGCCAACGTAAACGAGCTCCTGCGACAACCGGTTCATCATCCCAGAGTGAACCGTCGGCGAACAAGGGCACCCCGATAATTTTATTTAAAGCTCTAAAGTCTTTCTGAGAGGGTTCGGAGGAGACAGTTTTTGGATAAGGAACTCCTGACTCCCGTCCAGTGGAAGATGCCGGCACAATTGGAGTCGTACGAGGCAAGGAAAGAAGCCGTTGTCGCTCACGCAAAAGATAGGCACGGCTGTTTAGATCAAACAAACTCAAAGGGGACTTGAACCTAACCCCGTCCTCTCGTCGCAAAACAACGTGCCCCGGTTCCACCTTCTCGACCACGGCTCGAATCGAAACGCCTTGCAAACTTCTAAGAGTTACAAATTCTTGAGCATTCAAGCAAGGCAGGCTCGTAAAGGGAAAAATGAGCAAGGAGAAAACAAGAACACGATTCCAGACAAGCATGACTTCAATCCTTGCCACACAACGCTACGAATGCAAACCTTATGGAGAAAGGCAAAATTGTGGGAATAGCAACTTGGATAAAAAGGTATTGCAGACCTACGAAAAGTGCTTCTAACTTACAACTATGAAAGTATATCGCTCAACACGTCCCTCTTTCCTAACATGGGCCTTAGTTGTCGTTGCCCTATCTATGACTGCCTGCTCGAAATCGGGGATTAACCCCTTTGCCTCGGGAGAAGGTAAAGTCAACGAGAACATCAAGAACCTAATGGGTTTGCAACCTGGCATGACCAAAGGGCAAGTGTTCCATCTCGCTGGTGTAGCCAATTACATTGAAGGCGAAACTTGGGGTAGTGTTTGGTTTTATAAGTACCGCCCCGGAAGTAACGAAGGAACCCTTGCCGACCGAAACGTAGAAAAAAACTACATGCCGGTTGTTTTTGACTCCAGTGATCGCTTGATTGGATATGGCTATGAATTTTATAAGAATACCATGGAGCAACTCGGTTCGGGACCATACTGATCACAGAATTTGAGATCGAAGTATTTAGGTAAAACGGAATTGACGAGACGCGACGAGAGCCTAGTATAGGTCGTTTTTCTCTATTCTTTCTCCATGAAAACAACCTTGGCTAAGGTCGGTGCAGAAACCGACCGCAACTGGCGAATCGTAGACGCCTCTGACCAAATACTTGGACGACTTGCCGTGCAGGTGGCAAATGCATTGCGAGGTCGCGACAAACCGATCTTCACTCCACACATTGATGCAGGAGACTATGTCATCGTGATAAATGCTGAAAAAGTAAAGCTGTCGGGAAATAAGGAAGAGCAGAAGCAATATATGTTCTACAGCGGCTACATGGGTGGAGAGAAATATCGTAATGTTGCGGACTTCAGGGCGAAACGACCCGAGTTTCTTATTATGAACGCCGTCAAGGGCATGTTGCCCAAAAACAAGCTCTCCAGCCAATTGCTCAAAAAACTTCGAATCTATGTTGGATCTGAGCATCCTCACGAAGCCCAGTCACCGCAACCCCTCAAAATTTAGTCAAGGCAACCCTTTTTAATTTAAATGAGCGCAAAGAAACAAGAAGAGACTCACATTGCAACGGGTCGCCGTAAGACAAGCACTGCCAGGGTACGCCTTAATGCGGGGGGAGGAAACTTCATTGTAAACGGACGAGAAGTGAACGATTACTTCCCTACTTCACAATTACGCAAAATCGTAGCCGGACCTCTCGCGGAAGTTGAGATGTCTGAAAGCATAGACCTAATCGTGAATGTTTGTGGGGGCGGATGCACCGGACAAGCAGGCGCTGTTAGACTCGGCATC
>JABHOU010000439.1 GCA_018695085.1 Opitutia bacterium
CTTCGCGTCGAGGTGTTCGTTCACCCACTCTTGGCTCCACTCGTCGAGCTTGCTTCCACGCAGTCTCGGACTCAGCTTGATGCGGGCTTGTTCCATTTTATCAATGACCTCCTTCGGTAAGTTCGTGCGTCTCGC
This sequence comes from Opitutia bacterium, assembly GCA_018695085.1. Lineage (GTDB taxonomy): Bacteria > Verrucomicrobiota > Verrucomicrobiia > Opitutales > Seribacteraceae. Next base: position 136 of record JABHOU010000439.1, read on the forward strand.
TCCTATCTTCCGAAGCGCTAGATTGTCCACTTTTCGCGTGGGAGTTGGCACGTCCTTATGCCATACAAGTGAAAGATAGGCCCTGTCTTCCGTTGCCACTACGCTCCCGAAACCTCCATCGTCGCCACTTGGGATATGTTCGCTCTCCCAAAGTAGCTTCGGTCCTGTTTCCGGCCATGCGTCGGCTAGCTTGGTCGAGGCTTTTGACGACCCGTCACGGTTGGGCCCTCTCCACTGGGGCCACGAACCATCGGCATAAACGAAAGCTCCGCTGAAAACGGTAAAAAGAAAAAATGCAGTTATCTTCATCTCGCTCTGAGGCATTGATTGGTTATTTGGCGGGTCGCCAAGGTTGTGGGCCGTCGGGTTTCTTTGCTTGGAGGAACTTGGCATCCACTTCCTTGTACCAGGCATGGAGCTTTTTGCGCATGGCATTGACGCGATCGGGATGCTTGTCGGCGACGTCGTTTCTTTCGCCGATGTCCTTGCTTAGGTCGTATAGATGAGTTTTTCCATCCTCGAAACGTTCGATCAACTTCCAGTCTCCCATTCGAACGGCGGCTCCCGGGAAACCTCCCTGGTTGCTGTAGTGCGGGTAGTGCCAGTAAAGGGCTTCTCGGTCCAACTTTTCTTCGCCTTTCAGCAGGGGCATGAGATCGACGCCATCGATGGGTCCGGCGCCTTTCGGTTCACCATCGGCCGCTTTGACGAAGGTGGGAAAGAAGTCAGTGCTCATTACGGGGTGTGAGCTTTGCGAGTCAGGTTCGGTTACACCTGGCCAACGAACGAGAAATGCTTCTCGGATGCCGCCCTCGTAGAGCCACCCCTTACCGCCTCGGAGAGGGAGGTTGGAAGTGGGGGAACCCTCGGAAGTCGAGAGCCCGCCGTTGTCGGAAGTAAAGGCGACCACCACCTCATCGTCCAAGCCGAGTGACTTCAACTTGTCGAGTACCTTGCCCACGGCAAGGTCCATGGCTTCCACCATTGCGCCGTACACCGCGTGTTTTTGCAGGATGCGCACCTTGCGGAACCCCTTGTTTTTGGGCCAGACCATTTCCTCGTTGCCGAACTCGGTTCCCTTTACCTTGGCGGCTCGCTTCTTGTATTTATCGACCAGGTCGGGTCGTCCGATCAATGGGGTGTGCACGGAGTAGAAGGAGAGCATTGCGAAGAACGGTTTGTCCTTGTTCGTCTCGATGAACTTGCAGGTGTCTTTTGCCAGTCGGTCCGGCAGATGCTCGCCGTCGGGGCCGTCGCTTAGGCGAGGATTCCCGTATGGAGAGAAATATTTTTTACCGCCATAGGGGCCACCTTTGGAAAAGCCGCCCGAATTGAGGTCGTATCCCTGCTTCGTGGGCCAGAATTCTTCGGTTGGCCCCAAATGCCATTTGCCCGCGAAGAAGGTGGCGTAGCCTTTTTTATTGAGGGCTTCCGCTATCGTGACTTCTTCCAAGTCCATTCGGTCGTGCAAGGGAGCGGAATTGAAGAGACCGCCGCGCCTGCCGCTGAAAAAATTGGTGGCATCCTTGCGGGAGGGGTGTCGGCCAGTCTGAATTCCGAAGCGGGTGGGGGAGCATACGGGGTTGGCGGCATATCCATCCGTGAACTTCATTCCTGACTTTGCGAGGGCGTCTACGTTCGGCGTATCGTAGAAGCACTTCGGGTTGTAGGCTCCTATGTCCATGTACCCGAGATCGTCCACGAGAATGAGAACGAAGCTGGGTTGCTTGGCTTTGGCGTTGAGAAAGCTTGTCGCGGCAATGGATGCGGCGAGCAAAAGGAAAGGAAGCATTCGTATGGTCATCTTCGAAAGCAAGAAACCTCAATGCCATGAGGGCAAGTCAGAATGCTCTCGAACAGGTCACTTTAGACCGTCGATCATGGCTTGAGCGTTTTTGACGTAGGGGTCTTCCGGACCTCTTTTTTTGAACCAGATATCCTTAGCCTTTTCCAAGTGTTCCAAGGCTTTTGCCTTTTCAGCCTTTTTGGCGTAGGTCTTGCCGACGTTGTAGTGACTGTCAGCGAGGTCCGGGTGGTCGGGAGGAAGGCTTTTGAGCTCGATCGCGAGGCACTTCTCGTAGTACCCGATGGCCTTGTCCGGAACGCCTTTTTTTTCGTAGGCAGAGCCTAAGTTGTTGTAGGTTATGGCGACGTCGGGATGCGTGGGTCCGAGGGTCTTCAGCCCAATCGCGAGACATTTCTCGTAGTAGTTTACGGCCTTGTCGTAGTCGCCCTTGCGGGAGTAGGCGCCGGCGCCGTTGTTGTAGGTCGTGGCTACCGACGGGTGCTCGGGGCCAACGGTCTTCAGCCAGATCGCCAAGGCTTTTCCGTGGTAGTCGATGGCCTTGTCGTACTCTTCGTTGTTGTCGTGGGCGGAGCCGAGGTTGTTGTAACTGGCGGCCACGTCGGGATGCTCGGCACCTTGGGTTTTCAGCCTAATCGCCAAGGCCTTTTCGTGGTAGGTGATGGCCTTGGCGTGATCCTCGTCGTTGTCATGGGCCAAGCCGAGGTTGTTGTAGCACGTTGCGACGTCGGGATGGTCGGGGCCGAATTTCTTCAGCCAGATCTCCAGAGCCGCATCGTAGTTGGCTGTTGCCCTGCCGAACGCTCCCTTCCCGGCGTAGGCCGCGCCCGTGCCGAGATAGGCAGAGGCGATTCGAGGATGGTCGGATCCGAGTGATTCCAACCAAATTCTGACGGCCCGTTCGTGATAAGCGATGGCGGTATCGTACTCTCCCTGTTCCAAGCAGACGGAGCCGATATTGTGATAGCTCAAGGCGACTTTGTTATGCTCGGGACCGAGTGTATCCACTCCAAGCTGCAGGGCCTTTTCGTGGCTTGCTATGGCTTTGTCGTATTCGCCTTTTCGGCTGTTGGCTGAGCCGAGCTTGCCGTAGGCGAAGATTTTGTCCTCGTCGGACAGGGCATGGGTCAGCACCTCTTCGGCGTACTTAATAGCCTTGTCGTTTTCCTGCAACGCATCGGAAATTTTGCAGAAACTCTTGAGGAAGAAAACATGCATGGCCTCGTCTTTCTCGGTGCGGTTGTTGAACGCCCCGTAGGCTTGGGTCATCTTCGCTTGCGCCCGTGCGTACTTTCCTTCCTCGAGGAGGGTATTCGCCTCGGCGGCCATCTTCTCGATTATCTCGTTGGAAAACTTTTCGGCAACTATACCCGCCTTGGTTGGCTCACCAACCCGTTTGCTCTCCTTGGGTTCGTTCCCCTTGTGGTCAGAGTGCCCATGCTCGTCCCCACACCCCCCCAGCAGCAGGGCGACGCCAAGGGCAACAAGCAACTTTTTCATTCGTGTGATGCTATGTTCATCTCTCCATCGGTCAAGCTCAGGGGGATTAGGTACCTCATTTTTCGTAGGAAAGGTACTCGTCGACATCATGTTTTTACTTAACGAGAGATTTCCAGTTTGCCTGGAGGAGAACTCGTCAGCACATTGAACGCATGAAAATCATATTCCCATTATTGACCTCTGCCTTCTTCTTTCTGTTTCATTTCAGCCTAGCGGCGGACGAGCCAAGGCCGGAAAACAGCAAGGTACGCCCCCAGTTGAACGCCATGCAGGGCAAGCCCGCCCCGAAGCTCGGTTTGAAGGGGTGGATCAATTCCAAGCCGCTTTCGCTAGAAGATCTAAAGGGCAAGATCGTAGTTCTAGATTTCTGGGCGACTTGGTGCGGGCCTTGCATTCGTGCCGTCCCTCATACCAACGAGATGATGGAGAAGTACGCCGACGAGGACGTTGTCTTCATCGGGGTGTGCGCCAAAAGCGGTTCAGAAAAAATGGCTGCTACGGTAAAGGAGCACGGCATCAAGTATCCCGTGGCCGTGGACGCCGGCGCCAACGCCGCCTATCGCGCCAATAGTTTTCCCGATTACTACCTGATCGATCGAGCCGGAGTGCTGCGATGGGCGGACATCGCCAACGCAGACGTGGAAAAGGCCATAGGAATACTGCTCAAGGAAAAGAAAAAGAAGAAAAAATAAGAGCGTAGGAGAATGGGTTTTCCCAAAGCGTTCGGAGGATGAATCAGCCTAGGGCTTGAAGAGCCGCTCGGTTTTCCGTAAGTTTGGTTTGAGTCTCGGTTAGTTGCCGGCGGGCACCCTCGATCACTTCGGGTGGAGCCTTGGCGGTGAAGCTTTCGTTGCTTAGGCGTGCCTCGGTGGAGGCGACTACCTTTTCGAGGTTGGCAATTTCCTTGTCGAGGCGAGCCCGTTCGGCGTCGAGATCGATGCCGGATGCGAGGTCTAGAAAAGCGGTTCCCAGTGGAGTGACGACGGAAGGTTGTCCGGAAGGTGCTTGGGCGATACGTTCGAACGAAGCGGCTCCGACGAAAAGAAGTAGCTTTTCCATGTGTCTTTGCAGAGTCTCGGACTTGTCGTCTTCAGCAAGGTAATGAAGGGCCACCTCTCGGTTGGTGGCCAAACCTCGTTCGGCTTTGAGAGCCCGCAGGGCAGTTACGACTTCTCGTAGCGCCCCAATTTCAGCCTCGGCTTCTTCGTCTATCGAGATTCCTTTTTCGGATAGCGCTTGCCGAAGGATTGCCCCGTCGCCGGGGCCGACGTACTGGATGGAAGAACCTTCCTTTGAGTATCCCAAGCGTTGCCAGAGTTCTTCCGTGATGAAGGGGGTGACGGGGTGCAGGAGTAGCAAAGTCTGGCGCAAGCATAGATCTTGAACGGCGAGGCAAGTCTCGCGTACGGAATCATCGCGTAACTTGGCTTTGGAAACTTCGACGTACCAATCGCAGAAGTCGTGCCAGAAGAAACGGTAAATGCCGTGCAGGACTGAGTTGAACTCGTAGGCTTGATGGTCTCTTTCGACCTGATCGAGGGTTTCTGCGAGACGGGCGAGGATGGCGTGGTCTTCGGCATCCAGTTTTTCGGGCTCCAGTCTGGATAGAATGGCGTCGAGAGACGAGTTTTCACGGGCTTCGCCCGACATTCTCCTAAATCGTGAGACATTCCAGAGCTTGTTGCAGAAGTTCCGACCTTGTTCGATGCTTTCCTCGGAAAAACGAATATCCTGCCCCTTTGGCGCGATGCTCATTATGCCGTGGCGGAGACCGTCGGCCCCGAATTTGTCGATGAGGTCTAGCGGATCGGGGGAGTTGCCCAGTGACTTCGACATCTTGCGACCACGAGAGTCTCGTATTATGCCCGTGAAGTACACGTCGCGAAAGGGAATGCGCCGCTTTATTTCCTCGTCGGATAGGGTTTCTTCCTTGTCCACCGGTTCTCCCATGAACTCGAGGCCCGCCATGACCATGCGGGCAACCCAGAAGAAGATGATGTCGGGTCCCGTGACGAGAGCCGAGGTGGGGTAGAAGGAAGCCAAGTTCTGCTCTGCCATGGCTTGTTCGTCGGGCCATCCCATGGTGGCGAATGGCCAGAGCCAGGAGGAGGCCCAAGTGTCGAGAACGTCCTCGTCCTGCTTGAAGCCGTATTGTTCAAGGTTTTCGCCATCCTCTGGAAGGGTCGAACAGTAAAAAATGTCGTAATCACCTTCCGCTTCTTTCACGATGGGCATTAAGGAATCTTCATTAACATCCACTTCACAACCATCGGAAACCCGAAAAATCTTCACTACCGTAGTGTCGTGTTCGTCCTTCCAGTTTCCTTCAATGTAACTGTCCCAACCCCAAGGAAGAAGCTCATTGCTCCAGTTGTCTTCCGTTAGATGAACGCGTTTGTGCCAGACCGGGATGCGGTGGCCCCACCAGAGCTGGCGAGAGATGCACCAATCCTTGATGTTTTCGAGCCAGTGCAGATAGGTCTTTTCCCATCGTTCTGGGAAATAGCGTATGAAACCTTCCTTGACGGCCCTTTTGGCCTCCTCGACGCGAGGATATTTCAGAAACCATTGTTCGGATAGTCGAGGTTCGATCGGAACGTCGGCTCGTTCAGAAAAGCCTACGTTGTTCGAGTGGGACTCCTCGTCCACGAGGCTGCCGTTTTCCCTCAATCTCTCGACGGTTGCTTTGCGTGCGGCAAATCGGTCCATTCCCGCGAAGTCCGGACCTGCGTGCTCGTTCAAGGTGCCGTCCGGATTGAGCACGTCGATGATGGGCAGGTCGTGACGTTGGCCGATTTCGAAGTCCAACTGGTCGTGTGCCGGAGTGATCTTGAGCATACCGGTGCCGAATTCCTTTTCAACGGCATCGTCAGCTATAATTGGAATGGGGGCTTCCTGCAGGGGGCGAATGACGTGCTTGCCCTTGAGGCTCGACCAACGTTCATCATCCGGGTGTATGGCCACGGCGACGTCGCCCATGATGGTTTCCGGACGAGTGGTTGAGACTTCGAGGTAGACATCCGGTGTTTCCATAATTTGATAGCGAATCTTGTACAGAGTGCTATCCTGCGGTTTCATGATTACCTCCTCGTCCGAAAGGGCGGTGAGGCTTGCCGGGCACCAGTTCACCATGCGTTTGCCGCGGTACACGTACCCTCGCTCGAACAGCTTGACAAATCCACTGAGTACTGCCCGAGAATAGTCATCATCCAAAGTGTGAACATTGCGTTCCCAATCGCACGAACAGCCTAATTTACGAAGTTGCCTAAGGATGATTCCACCATGCTTGTCTCGCCATTCAACGGCTCGCTCAAGGAATTTCTCACGGCCTAGATCTCGGCGACTCAACCCTTCTTCTCGGAGGGACTTTTCCACCTTGGTCTGGGTGGCGATGCCCGCGTGGTCCGTGCCCGGTAACCACATTACGGAAGCTCCCTTCTGGCGTGCTCTTCGAGAAAGAATGTCCTGAATGGTGTTGTTGAGAACATGTCCCATGGTCAAAACCCCAGTAACGTTCGGTGGGGGAATCACGATGGAATAGCTCGGTTGTCCTGCCGAGGGTTTTCCAGCAAAACAACCGTCTTCCTCCCAATGGGAATACCAACGGTCTTCGACTTCGCTTGGGTCGTATGCTTTAGGGATTTCGGGTTCGTTGCTCATGCCTTTTCGGTAAAACCGTATTAGGCTAGCGAATTCGTCGAGCTTGGCGAGAAAAAGCGCGTGTGCGCCCTGCTTGAAAAAACTTCACATGCTTTTTTTTGAAAAAAGGAGTCAGTAGGATTCCGGCTGTAAATCCTCCTAAGTGAGCCGCCACCGCCACTCCTCCTCCCTCGGCCATTGAGGTAGGGAAGGCGAGGATTTGCTCGATTACCCAAATCCCCAGTACGAGATAAGCGGGAACCATTACAGTTCCAATGAAGATTATGAACCAGTAAAATACTCTGACGTTGGCACGTGGATAAAGAAGCAGGTAACCGGCAATAACTCCAGAGATCGCCCCCGAAGC
>JABHOU010000679.1 GCA_018695085.1 Opitutia bacterium
CCCTCATAGATTCCTAATCAATACTCGCGTTGAAGCGGCTTGCGACTCGCTACTAGTTAGCAACAAATCGATAGTGGAGGTTGCTCTGGAATGTGGTTTTTTTGACCAAAGTTCTTTCACTCAGCACTTCCGCTCCCACACTGGTTTGACTCCCTTGCGGTATCGGAAATCGCACTTAAAGGAATCTTAGAACTCAAAAGAGCAATCTATGCCTAAATGCCTGTGGCTAGAATCCGAACGCGCCGTATATACACTTGAGAGTTTTCTTCTGCCAACTGCCACCAGTATTCTTCGTCGGAAACTCCATCAGGAGCTGTGACCAAGCCATCTTCAAAGCTTGAAATCGCACTGGCTCCTTGTGTGGTTAGTACTCGCACCATAACATCTACTACTTCGGGGAACGCGTGGGCTAGGGGATGAGATGCGTTAGTCCGGTATGCGGGGTTGGAGGTGGCCGTATATTCGTATCTTCCCGAACCTGAAGTGGCGTTAACGTCGGGAAAAATTTGTCGGAGATATTTTCTGCCCGATGAGGTCGGTTCTATGAGATAGGCTCGGATGCCAAAATCGATGATATTGGCGGCAAGTGAGAAATCTGTAGCTGGTTTGCCGGCTTCGTCCGTAAAGATTGGATTCACTACATTTCCTGGTTGTCTGCGATCGTTGGTAGAGCGTGAGGTGTAGTTTCCGTCAACTGGGTGAAGATCATAACCTGCTTCAAAGGTTTCTTTAGCGGAAACATCTGTTCTGAACAATTGATAGCGCGGCGTTGATTTTGGAGCGCCCGTCAGTCCATGGCGAACGATTTGATAAGAGACTGCACGTACGGACGAACTCACCGATACATCTGGATCGAGTTCTGGAGATTGAGTGAAAAAACGAAACCAAGTGCCCGCTACACCGAAGCGACAATCTTGCAAATGGAGTTGTTTCTTCGCATCCGTATAAGCGTCGGTGGGACCGTCAGGCCAATCGTCGGGAGTGAGTCGAATGGATTCGTCAGGTGGCTTTGGAGTGGAAGCTTGTTTCCAAGAATCGCTTGTACTTGTGTCTTCTGAAATCGTGGCGACCATCCACGCACCGCCATCGTTGCGGTAAAGCGCACAGTGCAAGTCCTCTTGAATCCGGTCCAAAACGAAATTGGCGATTTGATTGGTTTCCAAGTTGCCCGAGGTTTGTCCGTGGGTCACGACTACTTGCCTGGTTATGGTAAGTAACATGGTTGCCAAAATTGCCGTAACTGCTACAGCAACTAGCAATTCCAACATAGTGAAACCACGGTTTCGGCTTTCTAATGCTCCTTTGGACTTTTTCATCAAATGGGTAAAGATAATCTCATGCTATTCCGACCGATTGCAAGATGCAATCCTCGTCATTTATTTGGGCAATACCCCATGGTTTCGCCCATTCTTGCGTACAATTCACGATTGTAGGCGGAATGCTCCAGTAAATCGTCCGCCAAGAGAATTCTCTCGGGCTCAAAAAGAGTGAGAACAGAGGATCCACCAAAAGAGAAGAATCCCTTTTCTTCGCCTTTCTCTACAAAACCCGGCAAGGATTTCTCATATGTCATGGAACCCACGCAAGTTGCACCAACTTCGAAACTTGCGATTCGGCCAAATTCATCGGTGTCGATATAGGAAAGGTTGCGCTTGTTTTGCCAAAAAATCGACAGGTCTCTTCTTAGGGCAATCGGGTTCACGGAACTGAGGCCTCCATTGATGAGTACAGGAGCGGATGCTTCTCCCGAGCAAGGGTAGTGAAAACGGTGATAATCGACAGGGCATAGTCGAGAAACTACTATAGTACCCTGCTCGAAAGGTGCAGCGGCTTCCACGGAACCAAAAAGATTTTTGAGGTCGAAACTTTGCCCTTTCACGAACACACCCTCTAAATCGGACAAGTCCTTGAAGCCCATGTGACGACCATCGGCTGGAAAAATGGCGACGTCTTCAGCTTGAGAGATGGGTCGAGTCGCTGGTTTTAAGCGCCTTACGAAAAAATCATTGAACGAGGCAAATGAGTCGGCATTCTCTGCAAACTCGTTAACATCCAAGCCGTATTTGGAGATGAATTCAGGTATCAACTGTCTGCTGTTAGGCTTGCTCATGCGATAACCATACCAGCGGGAGAACCAAGACCTTTTTACGGCGAGCCAAAGGACCAAGCGGCCGAACGGATTACCGTATATCCTACGCAACCACTTTTCGCCATAAACTTGCTCGATCAATTTTTGCTTCGAGTGACGGTCAAAGTATTCGATCGGATCTTCGCTCATTATTTTGCGTTAACCTGGCGTATTTGTTCTTTCATCATATTCATCTTTTCCAGAAAGATGGTTCCTATCTTGAAGCTGACAAAAAGCCCATCACGAATGTTCAGCTTTGTTTTTACGAGTGGAGCGGTGTGCTGATTATTGTTAAAGAAAGAGGGAAATTCTTGACTCGCTCTTTGGATGGTCATCCAAAGAGTAGAGAAATGCCGATCCAATCGCAGTTTTCACTTCCTGCTTTACAGCATCCACCGACGCTCGATTCGTCGTTTCAACCTGCTGCTGTTTGGAATCGCTCCTATGCTCAACTAGTTCTAGGTACTGAATCCCCCGTGTCCATTCATTTTGCATTGGAGCAGGGGGAAGGTTCTGTCTTGAGGCATTCCTCCGCAGTGCTTCCCGAAGGGCACCCACAAGCATTTTTGAACTTTCGTTACACGGAACGTCTTTTGAAATTTCTGCTCTGGTCGAAAGGTGGAACCCGAGTTCACTTCGACGGTCCTGTCGGACTTGGGGTGGCTTTGAAGAAGCATTTTTCAGATACGCCAACTGGTCGTTTCGATGCTGACTTCATGTCTCGGGTGCATGAAACCCACTTTGAGGTAATCCTAACTCCCGACCTGCCATCTGAGCAAAGCTCGACCCAAAAACTCGGTCGTAATCTCGACGGTTGCCGAATTGGTTTTGATCTTGGCGGAAGCGACCGCAAGGTGGCTGCCGTAGTCGATGGGGAAGTGATATTCAGTGATGAAACGACATGGGATCCCTATCATAAGGAAGACCCCCAATATCATCGCGATGGCATAATGGACTCTTTGAGCAAGGCTTCCAATCATTTGCCCAGGGTTGATGCCATTGGCGGGAGCTCCGCTGGAGTGTATGTAAACAATCAGCCAAGGGTAGCATCCCTTTTTCGTGGCGTGCCGGATCCTCTCTTCGATTCAAAAGTGAAACCGCTTTTCCGCGATCTTGCTCACGAATGGGCTGTCCCGCTCGAAGTCATAAACGACGGAGACGTAACCGCTCTTGCAGGTTCCATGACACTCGGGGAAAATGCCGTTCTCGGACTTGCTATGGGCACCAGCGAGGCGACAGGTTACGTTAATGCAGATGGGAACGTAACCACTTGGCTAAACGAATTAGCCTTTGCTCCCGTTGACTACGCCGCAACTGCCCCTGCTGACGAATGGAGTGGGGATCGCGGTTGCGGTGTACAATATTTTTCTCAGCAGGCAGTGGACCGACTATTGGATCCCGCGGGTATTGAATTGCCATCGGATTTACCTCTTCCCGAAAAGCTTGTTGAGGTTCAAAACCTCATGAAAATGGATGATCCAAGGGCACGCAAGATCTACGAAACCATCGGCTCATACTTAGGCTATGGAGTGGCCCACTATGCAGACTACTACAATCTTCGACACTTATTGATTCTTGGTCGAGTGACAAGCGGAGAGGGTGGTGAAATCATTCTTTCGAAAGCTCGCAAAACTCTCGTCTCGGAATTCCCCGAAGTGGCAAAAAAGATTGCTTTCCATGTGCCCGGAGAGAAAGACAAGCGTCATGGGCAAGCTATTGCCGCCGCTAGTCTGCCAAGTCTATGATCTAACCAAATATGTCCAAGAATCCATATCTTCCATTCGCCTCCTCTTTTCGGCAACTTGTGGAGCAAGGGGTTGGTCTACCTCTTGGCGGAATAAATAAACCTTCTCCTACGAAACTGACGGAAAATGCTCCCGTCGTACTTATTTTCTCACCACACCCTGATGATGAATGTATCATCGGGGGCCTTCCTCTTCGCTTAATGCGAGAAGCGGGCACTCGGGTCGTTAACGTAGCCGTCACTCTTGGTAGTAACAAGAAACGACAACAGCCCCGTCTTGCCGAACTGAGGAATGCCTGCGATTATCTCGGCTTTGAGCTTCAAGAAACATTTTCAAATGGACTTGAACGCATCACACCTGTCGCTCGCAAGAACGAACCCGAACATTGGGCTGCGGCTGTCGAGAGCATCGAAACCATCTTATCGGATTGGTCTCCCAAAGCCATTTTCTTTCCTCACCTTCTCGACTGGAATGGGACTCATGTTGGAGTTCACCATCTCGTGATGGATGCACTGGCCGCTTTGCCTTCCAATTCCCTTCCCCTACTTGTCGAAACCGAGTACTGGGGACAGATGCATTCTCCCAATCTTATGGTGGAATCCTCCGAAACCGATCTTGCAGACCTGCTGGCGGCTCTATCTCATCATGTCGGAGAGGTTCGGCGAAATCCTTTCCATCTTCGCATGCCTGCATGGATGCAAGATAATGTCAGACTTGGAGCCGAAGTGGTGGGAGGCCAAGGTGGCGAAGCTCCATCTTTTGACTTTGCCACACTCTACAGGGTCGGGCGATTAATGGATGGTGCCGTTGATCCAGTTTGGAGCGAAGGGAAGATGCTTGCCAAGGAGGATGCTCCCTCCTCCCTCTTTAACTTTCTCTAGGATTGGTAATTGTGATCACCCTCATCTTGGGGGGATTTTCGGCTAAATGCAAAAGGCTTTGCCATGAATGTTTTTCGAGTTGTCCCCTCCGTACGATTCCGCAGGGCTGAAGAGACATAAAAGACCTATTTCATTGTAAGATGACGAAATAAAATCATTCCTTTGATCGGTTGCGCTTGAATTCCTGAATTGTCTGTCTACGATTGTTCAACTTTTCTTATGAGCGAAATAGAAACAATTAAAACAAAAGTAGACTATACAGAGCGAATCTTGGCCGAAATCGATAATTGCCTTACCGCAACCGATTTAACACAGGGTGAAAAATATCAAGGGAAAGTCCGAGATCGATACGATTTGGGAGACGAACTCCTACTTGTCACTACCGATCGGCAAAGTGCTTTTGATCGTGTCCTTGCCTCCATACCATTCAAGGGTCAAGTGCTGAACCTTACTGGTGCTTGGTGGTTTGAGCACACGAAGGACATAGTGGCGAACCATGTATTGGGCATTCCCGACCCAAATGTAACTCTTGCAAAGAAGTGTGAGGTATTTCCGATCGAGTTTGTCGTTCGTGGGTTCATCACCGGAAGTTCGGCCACTTCGCTCTGGACCGTCTATAATAACGGGGATCGAGAATATTGTGGATTATCTTTTCCCGATGGCTTGAAGAAGAACCAACGACTGGATGTTCCTGTCCTTACTCCAACGACCAAGGAAGAGGCCCATGACAGACCGATTTCTCCCACGGCCATCGTAGAGGAAGGTTGGATGACTCAAGAGGATTGGGATACTGCGTCACAGGTTGCCCTTGAGTTGTTTAAGCGCGGGCAGGAAACCGCAGACAAACATGGCCTCATATTGGTCGACACCAAATATGAAATGGGCAAGGACTCCAATGGCACGCTCACCTTAGTGGATGAGATTCACACGCCCGATTCCAGCCGATACTGGATAAGCGATACTTTCGAAGAACGTTTTGCAGCAAGTCAAGAACCGCAAAACGTGGACAAAGAGTTTCTCCGCCTATGGTTCAAGGACAACTGCGACCCCTACGGTGATGAAGTCCTTCCCGTTGCCCCGAGTGAACTAGTCATTGAGCTCTCTCGACGCTATCTCTATCTTTACGAAAGAATTACAGGAGAGCCATTTCCTTTTCCTGCTGCAGAAGAACCAGTACAAAAACGCATGCAGAAGAACCTTTCAGCATATCTCTAATAACTGTAAAACATTAATAATATTCTCATGAAAGTCGTACTCATTCTTGGTTCCACTTCAGACGAAGGACACGCTCAAAAGATAACTTCTTCCCTTGATGAATTCGGGATTGCTTGGGACCAACACGTTGCTTCTGCTCATAAGCAACCTCGAAAAGTGCTCGAAATCCTAGATGCAAACGCCAACGAAGAATCCTTAGTTTACGTGACAATCGCAGGTCGTTCGAATGCCTTGTCGGGATTTGTCGCCGCCAATTCGGAATTCCCGACAATCGGTTGCCCTCCCTTCAGCGACAAAGTGGATATGCTGGTAAATATTCACTCCACCTTGCAAATGCCCAGCAACACCCCGGTATTAACCGTTCTGGATCCCGGAAACTGCGCTCTTGCGATTAAGAGAATCTTCGGGAAATAAATTGTCAGGTCTTGAGATTGCCTACCGTCTCGATGATGGCATCGGCGACAATTTGAGATCGTTTTGCCGTTTTGGGGCCAGGATCCAAATTTTCGATTTGTAGCAAAGGTCCGTAAACGATTGTCAAACGATGGCCGAACTTGGGCCATTTGCGGCCTTTTCCTAAAATGTCGAAACCGCCGATGACCCGTGCCGGTAAAATGGGTACCTTTGCCTTTATTGCAAGTAAGCCGACGCCGGCTTTGGCTGTTTGCAAAGAACCGTCGAGGCTTCTTGTTCCCTCGGGAAAGACAAGTAATGGAGATCCCTTTTTTAGAACCTTCAAAGCTTTCTTGAAAGACGAGACATCTGAGTTTCCTCGATCAACGGGGATGGAGTTCAAAGCCGTTATCAATTTCCCCAACAAACCTTTGAAAAGAGATTTTCTTGCAAAATAGTGAAGGTCTCGAGGTATTCGGCAACCTAATGCGGGCGGATCGAAAAAGCTGACGTGATTGGAAGCCAGCAAAAAGGCACCATCGCTCGGCACATGTTCCAATCCCGAAACGCGAAAGCGGTGGAAGATTTTGAAATAGAGAAAGGAGATCGTTTGGGCGCAACGATATAGAAAGGTCATGATCTGGCCTTTTCCGCCAAGTCCAGCACCATCCCTACGACTTGATCGATGGAATGCCTGCCGGTATCGATGACCAGTGCTCCATCAGGGCAGGCTAGGGGAGCGTTCTTGCGAGTGGTGTCCATTTTGTCGCGGAGTGATATGGCATCGGTTTGCCCCTCGGCTTCCCTGCGTTTCTTGCGTTCTCTTTCGTCTGCTTGAAGAAAAACTTTTACTTGGGCATCGGGATATATGACCGAGCCTATGTCGCGTCCCTCCATGACCAAACCGGAGAAACCTGCCGATTCGGCAACTTCCGCGAGTGATTGCTGGTAACCGAGAAGTTTTTCACGAACATCCGGTTGGGCAGCGAAGAAGGATACTTTTTCATTTACTAGATCAGATCGGAGTTCGTCCGGGTCGGGCACCTTTCCATCCAAGCGAATTCGACCTTGGTTGCCTGTTATCTCTGTATCCAGAGTCAATGCCCCAAGAGCTTTTCCCAATCTTTCGTCATTGGCGGACACCTTTTTCTCCAGCAATTTCAGGCAAAGTGCTCGATAGTGCGAACCTGTATCGACATGCATAAGGCTCATTGCTTGAGTCAGTGTCTTGGCAGTTGTGGATTTGCCGGATGCGGCTCCGCCATCGATTGCTAAAACAATGAATTTTTCGTTCATTGCGGGGCAAGGGAGAGTAGGCGAATTCGTTCCAGTTCCTCGAAGAAGTTTGGAAAGGTTTTGGCACAACACATTGGGTCACGTACCGTTAACCATGGTCGTCCATTTCCTAGAACATCGGTCGAGCCTAGAATGCCAAAGCTCATGGCGACTCTATGATCATGGTAAGTGTCGATGTAAACTCCTTCCAAAGCTTTATTTCGAAGGTTTTCAAGATTCGGCGTAATGGTTATTGAATCGTCGTCTTCCAAGACTTCTTGACCGAGCTTTCGTATTTCATTAGCCATCGCAGAAACGCGGTCCGTTTCTTGTTTTCGCGTATGTGCAATTCCTGAAATTGTGGTATTCCCCTTAAAAAGTGGAGCAAGTGCGGCGAGGGTTAAAAAGGTGTCTGATATATCGTTGAAATCGAAATGTTTCCCTTCCGATTTAGTCCGTGCTTCGGTGTATGCTCCTTCACTAGTGAAATCGGCGTGAATACCAGTTTCCTTAAGCACTTCGATAAATCCGACGTCTCCTTGAATGGATTCTCTCTTGAATCCTTTTAAACTACAACTTCCTCCAGTCGCTATGGGAAGAGCTAGAAAATAGCTTGCGGCAGTTGCATCAGGTTCGATCTGGTAATTCTCTCTGCTCGAAGAGTATCCCTTGTTGGAGATCGTTTTGTAATTGTCTCCTTTGATCGCAAATGCTGCATTTCCACCCGAAAAGTGATCGCACATCTTTAAGGTCATCTCTACGAAAGGTTTGGAAACGGTGTTGCTTTTTAGCACTACCTCGACCGTTTCCTCGGCTAAAGGCGCAACCATAAGCATCGCAGAAAGAATCTGACTGCTTGCCGTTGCATCAACTACCCATCTCCCCTGCTTTATTCCTTGAGTTTCGATTACGAAAGGAAAATGTCCGTCTTTTTTCTCAAATGTGAAGCGCGCACCTAGCTGTTTGAGGCTATCGATTAATCCTTGCATTGGTCGCTCTCTCATCGCCTCTGTTCCGTCTAAACGATATTTCCCACCCCAACGAAGGCAAAGGGCAGCAGTCAAGAAGCGAGCAACCGTGCCTGCGTTTCCGACGAATAGATCACTCGCCTGGTTCGGAATCCTTCCGGATTCTCCTTTCACAGTGATTCGGGAAGTTTGTTTATCGGTAGCTACGGCGAAGCCTAGAGAGGTTAGAGCCTCGACCATGATCTCTACGTCATCGCTAAAAAGTGCTCCATCTAGAGTAACTTTTCGATTGCTTAGGGCGGCAAGCAGCAGAGCTCGGTTTGTAATGCTTTTTGAACCCGGTACCTTTGCTTCACCCCTGCAAGGTGAGGTGAAGGGCGTTATGGAAATCGATTTGTTCATCAAGAGTCTTTTCTTCTATTCAATGTGTCTCGATATTCTTTGCCGACATTGAGCCAAGTTTGAATTCCACTATCATTTTCTGTCCGAATAGCCTCACGAAGCAAACGACAGGTGTCTTCGAAAGACTCTAGTGCCAAGAGTAAGGCTTCTCGATTCAGGTGAAAGATTTCTTCCCACAATCGAGGGTTTCCCGATGCGATGCGCGTAGTGTCGCGTAAACCTTGGCCCGCCAGCTTTTTCCATGCCGAAGATTTACTCGCCAGAAGATGACATAGCGCCGATGCCGCGGCATGGGGAAGGTGGCTCAAGTGGGCTACGATTTCATCGTGTTCCTTTGGGGTGGCGACAGTAACCATCATTCCAAGCTTTTTCCAGAAGTTTGAAACCAGTTCCAGGCTTTCTGCCGAAATGTCTTTTCCCGATGTAACGAAGCATGGGCGTTCATCAAAAAGGTCTGGACTGGCATTATCCATTCCCGCTTTCTCCGATCCTGCCATGGGATGAGACCCTACAAAAGTGGCATCGGATGTAGTGAACACCTCGTCGGCGGTTTGGCAAATCGCACCTTTCACGCTTCCTACGTCTGTAACCAGGCAACCCGAGGAGGCAACCTTGGCTATCTTTGCGAGAACGGCTTTGATATGTCGAACGGGGGTACATACGATGATTAAATCGCTTTCTTTTACCGCTTCATGAATTTCCGAATGGTCGGCATCGCACCAATCCGTACGACGACACGCCTCCCTTACTTCCGGGCGTCTAGCCCAGACATTAATCTCTCGGGCTAGGCCTTTTGCCTTTATGGCCATGCCGAGAGAGGTTCCGAGCAAGCCCGGGCCTATAATGGTAATTTGATTAAACACTTTGCACTACCTTCTCCCAAAGGGCGAACCCACCTCGCAAGAAAATAAGTTCGCTCGATCTTGTTTCCGGGTTCATTTCTGAAGGTTTGTCATGGAGTACGATGATCCCGATAAGGACGAAGAAGACGACTGGGGGCAACCGCCGGCCCCTAAAACGCCCGAAAACTTGGCCAAGGCTCAAAAGGCTCAGTTAATATTGGCTGTGGTTGCGGGAATAGGAATTATTTTGCCGTTTCTGTTATTGTTTCTCATTTACGGTCCTTCTTCTTGCGGGCTTTCCGTTTGACGATTTGCCCTGTCCTTAAGAGAGTAAGCCCTATGGCAAACAATAAAGATTTTAATGCTCGCCGTGGTGGTTCTCGATTTGAGGCAATCCTCATCCTGTCCTGCATCGGCTTGGCCACTTTTCTGGCAATTCCCATTTACAATTCGTTTAATTCCCCTTCTTCGCCTGAAAAAGTTCAGGAGGAGCAAAACTCCACGGAAACTAACACGAGTAAAGAGATTTTGGATGAGGTCGAGCCTGTGATCCTCCAAGCTCCCGAGCAGTAAGCTACGGTTAACTCCTATCCCAGTTCAGGCCTTTGGCCATGAAAAAGAATCTTTTGGTTATCGCAGGACTAGTTTTTTCTGCATTTGCAATCTTGGGTCTGACCTATTGGCTGGTGCTCTCTATCGGAGGTCCTGAAGCGGAACAATGGCTTTTCGAGCATTGGAAGTCATTTGAAACCTTTCTCTTGGCAAATGGTTTTTGGCTTTTTGCCGCCATCGCAGTTTTGCCCGCCCTAATCTTGCCCGTGGCGCCACTTTTGACTTTGGCTGGAATCTGGGGTGGAGAGAAAGGAGCTTGGCTAGCTTGCGCTTATGCGTCTCTCGCCGTTACGGTAAATTTGACTTGGACTTATTGGATTGCAGCCGGACCTGGTCGCGGTCTGATTGAGCGCCTATTGCGTCGCACAAAGTACGAGATTCCTGAACCGGATAAGGAGAATGAGTTCGCTTGGGCTCTCATTCTGCGTTTGACGCCGGGAGTTCCTTTTATCTTTACGAACTATGCCTTGGGTTTGGTTCGGATGCCATTTTGGCGTTATTTTATTATTTCGGCACCTGTTTTGTCGATTACTGCCGGCGGTTACGTTTTGACTTTTGCGGGAATTTTCGGTGGGGATTGGCAGTATGTTTGGATGGGTGCTTCGGGTATCGCAGTAATAACCTTGATCGGAAGGTTGTTGGTAAAAAAAAGGCAAAAAACTGAGTGCAAGGATGCTTGAGCCAAGCATAGATTCGGAAACAGTTTGGTCGGTTAGTGACCTGAACCGTCAAGTTAAGGCATGCTTGGAAGCGAATTTTGGTGCGATCTGGGTTCGGGGAGAAGTCTCCAACTTAAGAGTCCAGCCAAGTGGTCATAGTTATTTTACGCTAAAAGACGAGGGGAGCCAAATCAGGGCCGTTCTTTTTCGTGGAGATGCGATTCGAATGGAAACCTTGCCCAAGGAAGGCGAACAGTTTGCAGTCTATGGAGATCTTTCCGTCTACGAACCTCGAGGTGAATACCAGATTCGCATTCGACACTTATTGGCCATTGGAGAAGGTCGAC
>JABHOU010000680.1 GCA_018695085.1 Opitutia bacterium
GCCTTACAGGTTGAATAAGAATTCCTTGGTATTGAAAAGGGCCCATACGACGTCCTCGTAGGCCTCTTTCTTGGCCACGGGCTTTTTCACTCCTTTGTCGTCCTCGATTTCTCGATTCACGTAATCAACGGCCATTTTCAACTCCCCCTCCTTGGGTGCTCGAGAAAAGGCAGCAAAATAAAGTTCTTCAATTTTTTCCGCGTCTGTTTTTTCCTTGTCGTTGGCCAACTTATTGGCTCGACCTGCGCCACTGCTGAGCTTGGTTTGAATATCCTTGGAATTAATCAAGTGCAGGCTCTGAGCCAAGCTGGCGTCGCCCGAACGTTCACACTCGCAGGCGCTGGCGTTGTCAGGACGACCGAAGACAGAGAGGAAATAACTCTTTTGGTTGAAGCTGTTATCAGGGAGCATGGTGGCTCGCGTGCCTACGGGAAGACCACTGAAACCTGTTCGAACCTCGGTCAGGTCATCGATCGAATCAAGCAATACCTCGGCCTGCAAACGCTGAGGATAGTGCCGAGAGAAGTTGTGCTTGTCCTTGGCGTTGTATCGGTTGGGGATGGAACTGAACTGATAGGTCTTCGATCGGCAAAGGTCACGAATTATGCCCTTCATGTCGAAACCGCTTTCGATGAACTTTTTGGCCAGAGCCTGAAGCAGCTCGGGATTCACCGCAGGATTGGTCTCGCGCATATCGTCTTCGGGGTCCACCAAGCCTCGACCGAAGAAATGCTTCCAATAACGATTCACGAACGTATGGGCGAAAAATGGATTATCCTTGGCGGACATCCAATCCACGAGCGCTTGCCTCGGGTCGTCGTCGGCGGAAACAACCGCGGTTTGCGCCCCAAGACCTGCAGGTTGAACGGGCGTATTGTCTTTCTTGTTGGTGGCTTTCGCTATGCCGCGCTTGTGATAAATAATGTCCTCATCAGGCAAACGGCCCTTGGCCCTGCCCACCTGGGAAAAGAAGGCGGACAATTGGTAATAATCTTTCTGGCTCCACTTTTCAAAGGGGTGATGATGGCACTGGGCGCACTGAATTCTCGTACCGAGAAAAAGCTGGGCGGTATCCTCGAGCTGGTTTTGTACCGTCTTCACTTCCCGGTACCATCCGACGGCCGGGTTGTGAACCATTTCACCGGAGGCAGCCACCACTTCGCGGACGAACTGGTCGTAAGGCTTGTTCTGGTGCAAGCTGTCGCGAACCCATGCGTGGAAAGCGTAATTACCTCGCTGGTAGGAAGTCTTGGTGCGCTTGTTTCGGAGAAGGGAAGACCACTTGTTGGCAAAGAAGTTCGCGTAATCGGTGCTGGCCAGCAATCGGTCGATCAGCTTGTCGCGCTTGTTCTCATCCTTATCGGCAAGAAACGCCTTGGCTTCCTCAGGAGTCGGCAAACGACCACCGATATCGATCGATACTCGGCGAATGAAGGTGGAATCGTCGCAGATTTCGGATGGAGGCATGCCCACGGCCTTGAGCTTGGCGAAAACGAACTCGTCGACATAGTTGCGAGCCGGAGGCAAGTTGTCAACGGGAGCACCAAGAGGCACTATAGCCCGAAACACGGCCACCTTGTCTTGGTACCGAATCATCACGCCCAAGTCACCGGGTTGCTCGAATACGCCGACGTGAGCGTTCTCGTCCACTTCACCCACTTCCTCGTCGTTCGCTTCGTAGACGGAGGAACGAGTGACGTCCTTCATGCTGCCGTCCGAGTATTTGGCGGTAACCACGAGTTGCTGTTCACCTTCCATGTCCATGATGCGAACCTTGGGGAACACGGCGATGCTCTCGAGCGTAGGATCATCGGGTTTTCCGTAAGGCATTCCTTGGGCTATCCACGAATGGATGAGTCGATAGTCGAGCGAACCCTTCTCAATCCTAGCGCCTCCGCCATGAGGGGAGTCGTTGGTCGCTTTCGTGAGCAACAAGCTACGGTCCGGAGCGGCGGGAAATACACGACGTCCTCTAGCTTCCTTCACGATGTATTCGTAATCCTCGTGCGGTTCGAAACCGAGAAGCGAAAGGCGAAAACCATTTTGACCACCCGACTTCCCGTGGCAACCACCACCGTTGCAGCCATACTTGCTGAACAGGGGTGTAATCTCGTTGGGAAAATTGATGCGCTGAATCGTGCCCGATTCCTCCACAGTTATCTCAGCGGAGGCGATGGCTCCACCCTTTGCCGTAACGGTGATCTTAGTTTTTCCGTCCTTAACCGGACTCACCCAACCCGTCTCGTCTATGGCCACAATGCCCGCGGGTTCGGAAGTATACTTAACCTTGCGAGAAAGGTCTCGCTCATCTCCATCCGAGAAAACACCCGTAATGACCAACTGTCGGCGAGCGTCTATGCCCTTCAGGGAAAGCGCGTCTCCGTCGAAGGCGGAAAAGCCGAGTTCAATTTTCTCGGCTTCGCCAAAGTCGGCAGCATTTACGAAAGTGGAAGCGATAAGAAGGGAAACCGCTTTTAGAAGTCCAATTCGAGCAAATTTCATGGAATGTTTTATTTGGATTATTTTAAAGGGATAAATAAAGGTTAACCGACAAGTTCGGGAAGGGCCCGCATGCCATTGTCGACGAGATATTGCGGTCTTCCGGAAAGATCCTGTAATTGCTCCTCGGTTACGTCTATGCCGACGTTTCGGTACAAAGTCGCGAAAACCTCGCCAAGGTACACGGGTCGATCCGCGGGTTCACTGCCCTTAGGGTCGGAAGCCCCGATAACTTGTCCGTTGTTCATGCCTCCGCCGGCAAGAAGCACGGACATAACCTTACTCCAATGATCTCGCCCTCCTTTGCTGTTAATCTTCGGAGTCCGCCCGAACTCGCCCCAAACGATCACCGTGACGTCGTCCAGCATCGAGCGATCCCGCAGATCTTGTATGAGGTTGGACACCCCCTTGTCGAGATTCGGCAAGTTCTTGTCGCGAAGCTTCTTGAAATTATCGTTGTGCGTATCCCATCCGCCGGTGGTCAACGTAACGAATCGGGCACCCGCCTCCACTACCCTCCGGGCCAAGAGGAAACTCTTGCAGTCGTTGCCATAGCGCTTGACCGTCTTGGCTTCCTCGTTCTTCAAATCGAGAGCCTTGGCAAGTCGCTCGGAGGTGATGATATCGAAAGCCTGCCGATTAAAGGCGTCGAAACCATTCATCATGCCGGTTGCATCACAATCACGGCGAAACTTATCGAACCCACCAAGCAAGCCCTTGCGATTGGCGTAACGAATTTCCTTCATGCCCGACTGCTTTGCCATATCGTAACGACCCTTGCCACCGCTGCTGAAGCCGGCATGAGCCGTGCCGAGAAAGCCTCCACTCTTTATTCCGCCTCCCATATCGACGTAACCCGGAGTTCCCATGTGGTCGCCGTGTACCTTAGAGACGACGGAACCGATGGAAGGCCAACCGCCAACGGGTTGCGGTCCATTCTTCGCTCTACCCGTCATGCAATGGTAGGAACTGTGGTTGTTCACCGTATCGGCAATCGAACGTATTATTGAGCACTGGTCCATTTGCTTCGCAATGCCCGGAAGATATTCGCTGATCCTGATGCCCGAAACATTCGTCGGAATGGAGGCGAACTCTCCGCGAAACTCGGAAGGAGCGTCCTCCTTCATATCGAAAGTGTCCATATGGGAAGGACCACCGGCCAGAAAAACCATGATCACCGCCTTCTGTGAAGAACCCGTACCCAATTCGTTTTCCGCCTGCAGCAATCCCGGGAGGCTCATGCCGCCCATTCCCAAGGCGCCGACCTTCAAAAAATCCCGCCGCGAAACTCCATCGCAAAAATTAGATCTTTTCCCTTCGGTAAACGTTATCATGGTACTGACTTTCGTTGAAATTTAGGCCGCGCGCGAAACTGTTATATAGAACAATAGAGCACAGTCACCTGTTTGGGACAATCTTTTACAGGCAGGAAAAATACCTTTGAAAACCTGCGAAGCGCCATACCACGGCGCTCACTTCCTACCCCACCAGTTCGGGCAAGGAATTCCAAC
>JABHOU010000316.1 GCA_018695085.1 Opitutia bacterium
CCGCGGGGACTTCCGACGTCCCATCCGCCCTTGTTGATCTCGAAACCATGGTCGGTGGGCCAGGAACCCTTGCTCCCGAGGTGCCACTTGCCCGCGAAGAAAGTCTTGTAGCCGGCCTTCTTCATGACCTCGGCCAAGGTGATCTCGGAGGCCCGCAGGTTGCGGTCGTACTCCGGGGGCAGGTGACTGTCGTTGCGGCGAGTGCCGCGCCAAGCCTCCCCTGCCCTGTCTCCGATCCAAGTGGTGATGCCGTGATTGGTGGGGTACTTGCCGGTCAGTATGCTGGCTCGCGAGGGACTGCAGACCTGGCAGGTGGCGTAACCGCGGGTGAACTTCATGCCTTCCTTGGCGATCCGGTCGATGTGCGAGCTCTCGTAATAGGTGGATCCCTCGTTGCTGAGGTCGCGCCATCCGAGATCGTCGGCCAAAATGAAAACCACATTGGGCTTCTTGGCCAAGGCAGACGCCGCGGAGCTTAAGAGGAACAGGAAAAGAATACTTTTTCGCATGGGAAACATTCGGTTTAGATTCAGAGGGCGGACTTGCCAGTCATGTAACCCCCATCGACAAAGAGAGTCTGACCAGTGGTGAATCCGGACTGCCCTGAGAGAAAGTAGCAATTGGCCGCAGCCAATTCTTCAGGCAAGCCAAGGCGCTTCATTGGCACGCCTTCAATATATCGGGTTCTACTTTCACTACCCGGAGGATTATTGGTGTTGAAAAGCTCTGTCTCGACCGGGCCGGGAGCGACCGCGTTCACGGTGATGCCAAAAGGCGCCAGCTCAAGGGCCCAACTGCGGGTGAAGCTCACCATGCCTGCCTTGGCTGCGGCGTAACTGCTGCGAAAGGGAACGCCTGCCACCACCATGCTAGAGGTGAAGACGATACGACCACTGCCACGTTCCTTCATGTGAGGCACAACGGCTTGCGCAGCCTGCAGGGAACAGCGCAGGTTGACGTCGGAGCAGGCGTCAAAGTCCTTTAATGTTATTTCCTCTAGAGGAGCGGGATTGACCAAGCCGACGTTATTAAGAAGTCCGTCGAACTGATGTTCAGCCGCCAGTTCATTAAAGAGAGAACCACGAGCAGCTTCGTCTCCTAAGTCGATGGCATGAAAGACACCGGGAAAATCATCCGGTTGAGTACGAGCGAGCCCAACTACTGTATGTCCTTGGTCTGCAAGCATTTTAGAAGTCGCAAGGCCAATCCCCTTGCTGGCTCCGGTGATGAGAACGTTCAAGCGGCTAGATGTCATATGGATTAATATCTAATGGAAAGTGAGTGGTTAGGACCCTTTAAAACGACCTAATTCCATCCTTCAGCTGTTTGCTCTCCTTGCCCAGTTGGCCAAGGGTACGGAGGACGCCAACGGGAATCGTTCCATCGGAAGAAATCGGCACGTCCAAAGTGACGGTTCCTCCCTCGGAATTGATTAGGTCGATCCGGTCCTTCAAAGTTTCTAGTTCAAACCTAGATTCCTCCCCTGCCCCCCATCCCTTAGCGACAGGCAACAGCAAATGCCAAACAACCCCTTTCGGTGCGGGAAAGTTTTTCGGGGTTAGAAGCTTGCCCTTCCCCTTCTTCGTCTTTTGGTGAAAATCATGGTTCTCACCCGAAGTAAAGGTCTGATGAGGGCACAACCTTCCATTTGTACAGAGAGAAAGTATGGGGTGAGCACCAGCGTTGAAGGCAAGTTCGGCTTCAGGATTGCCTGAAAGCACTGCAGCAACCCAAGTGTCAATATTATGGGGTTCTTTTGTCAAGGACTCGTAGGCGTCCTTCATTTCCATCTTGTAACCGTCGAACCACCAACCGGAAAGCAACTTGCCATATCGTTTTGACCATTCTCCACAGACATCACCCCAGTTCTTCAGGAAAGTTGGGTTCGGCGCTTGGTTTTCACTTCGCCTGAAACCCTTTACCTTACGGGGGTGCGACATTGGATCTACGTCGGACCCAACGGGCTTGCCGTTTATGCTAGGCAAAGTGTCGCCCATGGACTTGATTACCTTGTAATGTCGCATCGGGGCTCGAGCGGTCATGTAGAGAATCAGTCGGACGTCACGCTTCGCAAGCTCCTTGCCGATCTCCATGATAAGATCCCGCCTCGAGGTCCATACCCCAATGGGAACGCCCAGCAGCTTTTCGTAGACACTATTCGGGGCGCAGTATTTCCCCCAGTGTTGCCCAACGACGAAGATAACGTGGCCGGCGCCGGTACTTTCAACCGAGTCGACAAACCTGACGACATCGAAGGAATCGACCGCCTTGTTGTAAGACTGGGGCGTGTGATTCTTGAAAGCCTCGTAATGGAACATAAGTCCGTACCCTGTCTTTCTCAGCCAACGCTTCTTTTCCGCAGCCCCCGCATCGGGGCCGGCCATGGTAAGCGCCGCGAACGTCCAAAGGCTAAATACCTGAAGAACTAGCTTCATTTTTTCGCTCGTATGGTTGGATAATTTTTTCTCGGAGAAACGAGGGACAGCCGGATGCGCTACCGGGACACCCAGTCGGGCACTTCACCGTCTCCTGTCTTTTTGCCTTTCAGCAACCAACTGAGATTGAAGCGGGCCATCCAAGAACCACCTGCCTCGAAGTTCAAGTACACCCAACCCTCCGTCTTGGTACCGGGGCGCCCTGAGGTCATGGAGGAGTAAGCGAAGCCACCGTTTGCTGCCAAACGCTTGATGGGCCAGGTCTTGCCACCGTCGAAACTCCCCCAAACCGTGCCCAGTTTACGCCCACCGGGGCTGTCGCAGTTGCTGTAAAGGAGGATGTCGCGCCCCTCAACGGGCAAGCGCGTAAGGCCGGCCATGCACCCGTACTGGGTATTCTGTGGTCCGTCAGGCAAGACCTCGCAAATCGCAAGGTCTTTCCAAGTGGCTCCACCGTCGTCGCTCCACGCCGTCCAGCGACGCAAAGGATTGGCTCCCTCCTCAGCCCAGTGTCGGCGAGAGTTATAGTAGACACGCCCATCTGACAATTCCGCCACAGTGGCTTCCCCTGTTCCGTTGGCAGGAAAGGGTTCGCTGGTTTGCCAAGTCTTGCCGCCATCGTCGCTGTAAATGGCGTTGGTGTAATGCTGAGGCCACTTACTGCTATGATTTTTACCCGCATAATAGCGGGAAGGACGGAGCAGACGGCCGGCATGCTTACCGTGACGCAAGGTGATGCCGTGGTCGTTCATGTGCATGGACGGGGCGTTCCCTTTGCTGTCTGGTTTGATTTCTACCTCCAACGGCTTCCAGCTCTTGCCGTGATCCTTGCTCTTGTAGACGGTCAAATCGGCAGGGGGGTGATGCGTCTCCACGAAAGCAAAGATCTCGCCATTGAGCTCGTTCACAGTAACGCCTCCGCCCATGAAGCCTTTACCTACGGAGATTTCAGGACCCCAAGTATCGCCACCGTCTTCACTCCGCTTAACGATGACCCCGTTCCAGACGGCGAGGACCGAACCATCGACCGCCACCACCACATTGGGAAAGCGGTTGCCGTTGATGATCTTCTTCAAGTCGATCTTAGGTTCGCCGATAAAGGCTTCGAGCTTCCCCTCAACAGGATGACCGGCTGCCGTCTCAGTTGACTTGGCTCCGAGGAAAATGATGGAAAGCGCAAAGCACGCAAGGAAGATGGAGAATCTTTTATAGGTCATGGAATGAATGGGATTTAATTAGAAGTAAGGCAAAAGGAAGACGAGATTTCACGGCAAGCCAATCCTGTATTTGCATTCTGGTTGTAAAACATCATGGCAATTCGTCTTGCGATGATCAGAGGATTTAGTAAATTACATGGAACAAAAAATCCCCAATCGACAGGAATCTCCCCGCTCTATTGTCAGTCATCAAACCCTAATCATTATGAAAAAAGCATACGCATTAATCGGCATTCTGCTTACCAGCATATCCACCACTCTACTTTTGGCAGAAGAAGAAAGAGAAGGTGACCATAAACATAACCGTGAAGACGGAAATCGTGAAAAAGGAAAGCATATTGATGGAGAACTTCGAGAATGGCTTGATAAGCAACATCGCCAAATCGAGTCACTGAAAAAACGGGGGCGTAGCGAAGAAGCCGAACACCTGATTCGTGAAACGCGTAAAGTAATGGCTGAAAAAATGGGTCACCGCGAAAGAGGAAAAC
>JABHOU010000681.1 GCA_018695085.1 Opitutia bacterium
GCGGGAAAGTTCCAAATTGGGGTTATACGGAATCGGTATTGGTCGACCAAGGAAGGGTCATCTGTACCCCGGGTGGTAAAAAAGGCGCCCTAGCCGCTCTCGACGCCAAAACAGGAAACTTACTTTGGCAATCCAAGGAATTCACTGACGGAGCGCAATATTCCTCCCCCATCGTCATCGAATATGGCGGAAACCGCCAGTACGTTCAGCTGGTCATGAAAAATCTAGTTGGAATAAAGGCGGACAGCGGAGAATTGCTATGGAAATCGGCTTGGCCGGGCCGAACTGCCGTTATTCCCACGCCGATCCACGATGATGGATTCGTATATATATCTTCCGGATACGGTGTAGGTTGCAAGCTAGTGAAGCTCGGGACCAAAACCGCCGAGGATGTGTACGACAACAAAATCATGAAAAACCACCACGGTGGCGTCATCAAACTGGGAGACCACCTCTACGGCTATTCCGATGGATACGGATGGGTCTGCCAAAACTTCAAAACAGGCGAATTGGTATGGAATGAGAAAAAATCACTGGGAAAAGGGGCTATCGCTTACGTAGACAATCGATTTATCTGTCAGTCAGAACGTGACGGAACCGTCGTTCTCATCGAGGCCTCTCCGAAAGGATGGAAGGAAATGGGCCGATTCGTCCTTACTCCGCAAACCTTGCTACGCAAGAAAAGCGGAAAGATCTGGACCCACCCCGTCATCTCAAACGGCAAGCTTTACCTGCGGGACCAAGAGTTGATTTTCTGTTTCGACGTTAAATCGGGTTAATTTCCCCAATCCGTAGGCGGAGCCACCATGACCGACTCCGTTTATCGCCGCATTCTTAGCCTTGCCGAAAAAGAGGTCAGTCAGGCTCAAGAATCGCTCTCAGATGATTTGGCTAAAAAAGCCAAGGCCGTGCCCGTAATCTTCGAACCTGAGCCGGGCAAAGAACTGGTGACGGACGGAGTGGAGCCCGACCTGCTCGGTCTGTTCAGCGGCTCATCCTTTCCCGAAGCTCTCGCTGACGACTCCGCACCGCCAACGGTTCACCTCTTCCTTGAAAATCTGTGGGGATACTCCGAAGAAGACGAGACCACTTTCATTGAGGAGGTGCGCATTACCTACCTGCATGAGCTCGGTCACTATCTGGGCATGGAAGAAGACGACTTGGAAAAACGAGGACTTGCCTAACCCGGGAAACAAGAAGGCGCCCCGGAATTAACCGAGACGCCTTCTTTAAACTAATAGTCAGGCTAAGACCTTACATCATGCCGTGATCGTGATCGTGTCCACCTGGAGCAGGTTTTTCCTCCTCCGGAATGTCAGTGATCATGCAATCCGTGGTCAACAGAAGACCGGCAACCGAACCTGCGTTTTGCAACGCGGTGCGAGTAACCTTGGTAGGATCTACAACGCCTGCCTTGATCAAGTCTTCATAGGTATCCGTTGCTACGTTGTAGCCTGTGGCACCCTTCGACTTAAGCACTTGTTGAACGACGAGCGAACCTTCGACTCCTGCATTATCGCAAAGCTTGCGAAGAGGAGACTCAATGGCTCGGCGTACGATGGAAGCTCCGAGAGCTTCGTCGCCTTCGAGATCATTTGCCGATTTCTCAATCGCATTTGCAGCCCGAATCAAAGCAACGCCTCCACCGGGAACAATACCTTCCTCGACTGCAGCGCGTGTGGCGTGAAGGGCGTCCTCGACGCGAGCCTTCTTTTCCTTCATCTCAGGCTCGGTAGCAGCTCCAACATTGATGACCGCAACACCGCCAGCCAACTTGGCCAGGCGCTCTTGCAGCTTTTCACGATCGTAATCGGAGGTGGTTTCATCGATTTGACGACGAATTTGCTTAACGCGACCTTGGATTTCGGAAGCCTTGCCTCCACCTTCCACGAGTACGGTGTTTTCCTTGTCGACGGTAACGCGCTTGGTCTGACCGAGGTCGGCAAGCTGAATGTTCTCGAGCTTGATTCCGAGATCCTCGGTGATGCAACGACCACCGGTTAGGATAGCGAGATCGCGAAGCATTTCCTTGCGACGATCACCGAAACCGGGAGCCTTTACGGCGCAGGCATTCAAAGTGCCACGCAACTTGTTTACCACAAGCGCCGCGAGAGCTTCGCCTTCGACGTCTTCAGCGATGATAAGGAGAGGCTTACCTTCCTTGGAAACAAGCTGTAGAAGAGGGAGGAGATCGTTGAGACTGGTAACCTTCTTTTCGTAGATAAGAATGTAGCAATCTTCCAAAACGACTTCCATCGATTCGTTGTTGGTGCAGAAATAAGGGCTCAGATATCCCTTGTCGAACTGCATGCCTTCAACGACGTCGAGAGTAGTCTCGATGCTCTTGGCTTCCTCAACGGTGATTGTGCCGTCCTTGCCGACCTTGTCCATAGCATCGGCGATGATTTCACCGATTTCACCGTCCCAGTTTGCGGAAACGGTAGCTACTTGCCGAACTTCTTCGCGATCGGAAACCTTCTTGCTGTCGCGCAAAAGCTTACGAACTCCAGCTTCGACAGCCTTGTCGATGCCGCGCTTCAAGTAAACGGGGTTAGCGCCGGCTGCGACGTTTTTAAGTCCTTCTCGGTATACTGATTCCGCAAGGACCGTAGCCGTTGTGGTACCATCGCCGGCAGCGTCGGAAGTCTTGGAAGCGACTTCACGCACCATTTGGGCTCCCATGTTTTCATAGGGGTCGGACAACTCAATTTCCTTGGCAACGGTTACACCGTCCTTGGTTACAGTCGGAGATCCGAACTTCTTGTCGATTAATACGTTACGGCCCTTGGGCCCGAGGGTCACACTGACCGCATCAGAAAGGGTGGCAACGCCACGGAGTGCCTTTTTACGGGCTGCTTCATCAAATAATATTTGCTTAGCCATGATTAATTTAAAATCTGTTTAGTAGGTTTAAGATGGGACAAAACGGAATTATCCGACAATGCCGAGAATATCGTCTTCGCGGAGCAGTTGGTAGGTTTCATCGTCAAGCTTGACTTCGGTGCCACCATACTTGCTTACGAGAATCTTGTCGCCGACTTTGACTTGAAAAGGAACGTCGTTACCGTCGTCGTCTTTCTTGCCAGTGCCGAGAACAACAACAGTTGCCTCTTGCGGTTTTTCCTTAGCGGAGTCGGGTATGATAATCCCGCCCTTGACTTGCTCGTCATCATCGACGGACTTGACGAGGACGCGATCACCCAATGGAGTGATGTTTGGTTTACTCATTTTTTGTTGGTATTAGGTTTAGCTTAGTTGTGAGGATGGATACTGGGACTTCACAGAAAGACCTAAGTCAGTTGAGTTGTCTCAGTATTAAATGAAATATGGGATAAAAGAATAGTCTCAGCTCTTGTCTTCGTCTTCGTCTTCGTCTTTGCCTTCGTCTACAACTTCAAAGTCGGCTTCCACTATATCTTCTTCCTTGGACTCTCCGGCAGAATCGGATCCCGATTCATTGCCTGAATCTGTGCTTGCACCAGCTGCAGCAGGACCATCCCCCCCGGCGGCACCCGCATTTTCATAGACCTGTTTCCCTATGACCTCGAGGGACTTGAGCAAAGAATCCTTGGCTTGCTTTAAAATCTCGGTGCTGGCTGCTTGGTCTTCCAAAACCTTCTTTGCGGATCCGATAGCTTCCTCGACAGTCGACTTCATATCGGCAGGAACCTTGTCTCCAAGGTCGGTAAGTTGTTTTTCGCCTTGGTAGACCATGGAGTCCAATTCATTACGAGCAACAACTTGATCTTTTTTGGTTTTGTCGGCGTCGGCAAACTTCTCTGCCTCTTTGCGTAAACGTTCGACCTCCGCTTCGTCTAGGCTGGAGGAACCCGAAATGGTGATTTTCTGATCCTTGCCTGAACCCAAGTCTTTAGCAGTGACATTAAGAATACCGTTGGCATCGATATCAAAAGTGACCTCGATTTGGGGAACTCCTCGGGGAGCCGAAGGTAAGCCGTCCAGTTTGAAAGTACCGAGAATTTTGTTGTCCTGAGACATTGGACGTTCGCCTTGAAGAACAACGATGTCGACAGCCGGTTGGTTGTCCGCGGCAGTGGAAAAGGTCTGCGTCTTCTTGGTCGGAATAGTCGTATTTCTCTCGATCATGGGAGTGGATACTGAACCTGCGGTCTCAATCCCCAAGGTGAGGGGAGAAACGTCCAACAGTAGAACATCATTCACATCACCCTGTAGCACAGCGCCTTGGATACCTGCACCGATGGCGACGACTTCGTCGGGATTCACGCCTTGATGGGGCTCTTTGCCGACAAGCTCATGAGCTAGTTCAACGACCTTAGGGCTTCGGGTCATACCGCCGACGAGAACCAAGTTGCCCACCTCTCCCGAGGAAACTCCTGCGTCTTTCAGGCAAGAGTCGAAAGGACCTTTTGTCCGTTCGTATAAATCCTCGCAAATTTGTTCGAGTTTGGCACGGGTGAAATTGACGTTGAGGTGCTTAGGACCAGAAGCATCGGCCGTGATAAATGGCAAATTAATGTCGGTAGCTTGAGTCGAGGAAAGGGCGATCTTAGCTTTTTCGGCTTCTTCCTTCAATCGCTGCATGGCCATAGGATCGGAACTAAGATCAACTCCTTGGTCGTTCTTGAATTCGTTAACTAGCCAGTCAATAATGAGTTGATCCCAATTGTCACCGCCAAGTTGAGTATCACCGTTGGTGGCTTTTACCTCGAAAACACCCTCGGCTATTTCGAGAACGGAAATATCAAAGGTTCCACCACCTAGATCATAGACGGCTATCGTTTCTTCGCCTTTCTTCTCCAAACCATATGCCAAGGATGCAGCAGTCGGTTCATTAATTATGCGCATAACCTCGAGTCCTGCGATGGAACCGGCATCCTTAGTGGCCCGACGTTGATCGTCGTTAAAATAGGCTGGAACCGTGATCACCGCCTGTGTAACGGGTTCCCCGAGATAGGCTTCTGCATCAGCCTTGAGCTTGGCCAAAATCATAGAGGAGATTTGCTCGGGCATGAAGATTTCGGTTTTACCGTCCACTTCACATTCAAAAGCTGCTGCTCCGTTTTTGCCCTCAACGACCTTGAAGGGCTGGTTCGCGACGTCGTCCTTAACTTCTTCGAACTTTCGACCGATAAGGCGTTTGGCTGAAAAAATGGTATTGGCGGGGTTGGTGACTGCCTGTCTTTTGGCCGCTTGCCCGATAAGGCGCTCGCCGTCCTTTCCAAAAGCGACGATTGACGGAGTCGTACGGGCGCCTTCGGAATTTGGAATTACTTTGGGTTCACCTGCTTCCATGACGGCCATGCAGGAATTGCTGGTACCTAAATCTATGCCGATAATTTTGCTCACGAAACTTCTAATGCAAGATATGCGCCCATGACCCATCGACCACTTAAGATGTTCATAGATAATGCCTTACGAAAACAAGAATTCAAATGTCTTCGTATCGAAACACTGGAAACCGTGACAGGGCGTCACAACCATGTCACAGTACTGTGACTCGTGCGACATACCTGATCAGGGCGTATGGTCTTGAAGTAGTTCATTATCTGGACCGGAGTACTCTTCTCCAACTCCTTCCGACACCTCGGGCAAACCGTCAAGAATCTCAAGAACTCGGTTTCCACGCTCGATTCCTTCATCCCGAACAAATCGTAACTTCGGGCTGTATTTAAGTACGACGTGACGCCCCACTTCCTTCCTGATCTCGCCTACTTTCTTCCTGAAGAAAACAGCGGCTTCTTTAAAATGGCTCTCATCGCCTAGA
>JABHOU010000495.1 GCA_018695085.1 Opitutia bacterium
ACCCCTATCCGAGCTACGGGCCGTCAACTGTCGAGGCACACGCCTTCACCTTCGAGGAAAACTTGGCGGGATCCACTCTCGTTCACGAAGCCAACGCCAGCATCACTCTCTCCGGCAACGTCGAATGGAGCGAACCCTTCCTTCTGCAGGACCGCATCCTGTACGGATCCACAGTGACTAATCATCTTTACGATTCCAAGGATACTTGGCGAATCGTGAACTCGGACGTAAACTCCAGTCTCCATGGATTCGACCTTTCGGACCCGGAGAACCCCAAGACCCTCCCCACGGCATCACTGCCTGGTCTGCTAGCAGGCGTGCACCAACTGGAAGAAGGCTCCCAAGAAGCCTACCTTTTCGCAGAAAGCAAGGATACCTCCATCGGCATCTACCGCCCCATGCCCGTCATCCTCGACGACGACTCCGGAGAATACCAGACCAGACCGGAGACCGAGCGTTATGGACGCTCCTTGACCGCTTGCGCCTACGACGGCACCCAGGCCTACTATCTCGATGAACTCGACCTATCGGGCACCTCGGGCCCGCTCGCCGTGGCAAAAGGCAACGTCTTTGTCGGTCTGTCGAACTCGCAGTCCCCGGGAGTCGATGGCTACCGAATAGACGAGTCGGGCCTCTTCGCCAAGACGTCAGCCTTGCTCAGAGGTGAAAATTTCTCGGAGCTGGCAACCGACGGCTCCTACCTGATCGGACGGACGAACAACGGCGTCCGAGTGGCCGACCTCCACCAAGTCGACTCCCCGTACGAGTGGCCCAACCCCACGCTATCGGGAAACCTCTACCCGACAATTAAACATTTCGTCTCGTCCGACGACGGCATTCGCATACCCGTGGGGAACTATGGCGTTGAGTATCTGAGCACTCCCCCATCCACGGAACGGCGAACCCTTCAAGCCCGCCGTTCGGGCACGGTCGAAAGCTGGCCGGTTCTGGACGAATCCCTATTCCGCGTATTCAAGGCAGACGAGGTTCCCATCTCACTCGCCCACGCCTCCTCGCCCGGATGGAAATTTCGCCCGGACTCAGCACTCGACCAAAATGCCACCTCGCTGGAAGCCCATTGGAAAAGCCTGCCTTGGTTTGGTTTTTTCCACGCCCGGAGTTACCCGTGGATCTACCATGCCCGCCTTGGCTGGACCTATATTTCCGAAAGCGAGGGAAACGCACTCTGGATCTGGCGAGCAAAGAGCGGTTGGCTCTGGACGCGACCGGATCTCTACCCTCACCTTTATAACCATGCAACCACCGCCTGGACATATATCGACCTTCAAGCACCCTCCAACACCGTCCGTCTCTACGATCGCTCCGACAAGGACTGGAAAACGGAATAGGTCATTCACCTTTCCCAAGACAAATCGGAGTTTTGGAAGTAGCCCGCCAGAGCCACTTTTGGCCAATTGACGATCCCAAGATCGAGATCCCTGAAGATAACGTCGATGCCAAACCAGTCACGGGGAGGCAACTGATTAGCCGCAAGTTCTTTCCACCCACCGGCGTGTCGCAAATGGGCTTCCACAAGAAAAGGCTCAGCTTCTCCCGGAGACCAACCAAGACGAACGCGAGCGGGCACGCAGTGTGCCTGGCATAGGCGCTTGGCGAGTTGGCGAGCCCGCAGTGGACCTACCCGGTCTATCTTGTGCGGATCCTTCCCGCAGAGGGCTCCTCCGCCAATCGGAACCGCGGGTCCATAGTGGTCCACCACCAGTTTTTTGCCACTCAGTCCATTGTCGCCTTGGGGACCGCCTTGGCAAAAGTCACCCGCGCCGTTGAGATAAAACTTCTCGATCCCAAAGGTTGAGGATAGCCCAGTCAACCCAGACTGTTTCTCGAGCACGCTCAAGGTGTCTGCGAGAAAGGGAAACAGTTTCCGGTACTGCAGTTCGTAATCGATTCCCTTGCGGTGCTGCAGACTGACGGTGAGGCGCTCCCAATCCCAACTCGTCGACGAACCATTCTCGATCCGGCGAAGAATTGGCAAAACCTTGAGATCGGGTCCGAAGTCGCGAACCCTGTGCGAGCGCCAAGCCTCCAAGCTACGCCCGATTCGATTGGCAAGCCAATGAACTGCGGGCAGGTAATTGGTCTCGGGCGAGTCCTCCGCAAATCCGAGGACAATGTTCTGGTCGTCGGACAGGGAGCGAATTTCATCCTCTTCCTCGGACAATTCCTCGATACAGGTCGAAATCTTCACCTTGAGGTCTTCCGGTCGGGGTCCCCAGTGCTTACCATAACCCGCTTCCTTATAAACCAGACGAACTAAAGAATCGATCTGTTCCGTTGCATTTTCCGAATTCAACGGCACTCCTGCCACCCGACCGTCCACGAACACCTCGTCGTCATGAACGGCGACCTCCACCCCCACTAGCGCTCGCTGATTTTGGCGTATCGCCCAAGCGACGATTTTCTCGACCACGGCGTCCGCAAGACGATCGGGATGACCATAGGAAACGTATTCGGCAAAATGTAAACTGGTGTCTTGGTTCATAAACTGCGGTATTTGATGGTTTTACTCAAAGGGAGGAAGTTCGCGTATTTCGGATGCATGTGGGAGCAGGTCGTTCGCGTATCCCTGGTCGACAAGACCTAT
The DNA here is from genome assembly GCA_018695085.1 of Opitutia bacterium. Taxonomy (GTDB): domain Bacteria; phylum Verrucomicrobiota; class Verrucomicrobiia; order Opitutales; family Seribacteraceae. Next base: position 2,606 of record JABHOU010000495.1, read on the forward strand.
GTAAAGCTTCACTTTCCTCTCCTTCCAGACATTGAGATCATTCCGGTTGGGTTGCCCGACGTAACCATCGGTCAGGACGACCACCCGTTTGGGTGTCTCGGATTTTGGCAGGTTCACCAAATGAGAATACACGCAGGCAATATCCGTGCCACCGGTGTTCTGAAGATTTTGCTTATCGAAGGGTATCCTCGGCTCCACCTCGTCAATCACGGTGCTGAAGACAAAGAGTTTCACCTCTCCTTTTCGATGAGGTTCACGCAGGGCGGTCGTAAGGCTTGGCAAGACCTCCCACATCGATCCACTTATATCCAAATAAACGAAGGCCATATCGCGAGGAGTAAGCTGACGACGATGGTGCTTGCACTTCACGTCAAAGAAAAAGGGGCGAAAACCAAGGGCTATCTCCAAACCCGGGGCTCGACGGTCGTCAAGCTGGGGCAATGGGGTGCGCGCTTCCTGAATGGCTTCGTTTCTTTCCCATGACCTATTGCGGGAGTTCCCGTGCTTCAAGATACCCGCCTTGCCGAACAACTTGCGGAGCTCCCGATGAAACTTAGCCTGCGGGTTGCGTCCTTCCTGCAAGAAGAAGTCGCTCGGACTCCTCCCGTCGTCGCGGCCGGATATCGGCTTGTCCGGCGGTGGCCACTTCTCCACGATTTTGCGGACGACGTCCTGCACGGCATCATCGGAAAGAACAGCCTCGTCCAGTTCGCCCGATAGGGAGTCTCCGGAATGGTCGCCCAAAAGCACTACGCCTTCGAAAAACTTATCCGGTTCCTCGCTCGGCACGATTACCCGCAGGCATCTGGAGACCGCCTTGAACACGTCGTGGTAAGTGACGTTCGAATTGTCTTCCCGAGATCCCCCGTACAACAGTTCGATCACCGTAACCTCGGCCGGGCGAGCATCCTCCCGCATCTCGATTTCCTCTCCCACGCGCCAGTCCGGCGGCGGACGAAGTAAACGACCTGGAAAACTGTCCCAGTCGTTCAGTTTGCAGAAAAACTCACTGTAGACGGGTTCGGAAAACTCGTGACAGAGCATTGAGTTTATTACCGCGTCGAAGACAAAATTGTGGAGGGGAGTGATCCGCTCGAACAACCGGGTGTGACCCAAGATGACGTGGTATAGCTCGTGCATCACAAGCATGAAGAGGTGCTCGTCCCGCTGGCAGTGCTCCTCCACGAACTCGGGATTCAAGTGCATCCGCGGCTTGGCCCGACACTCCACGCAGGCAGTCGGACTAAGGTCGCTTTCCACCACGTCCATCAACTGGAGCAAGCGATCCATCTGATAGCCTGCGGCGGGCAGCACGTTGAAAATCCGAAGCCGAAGATCGCTGGAACCGCTGGTTATATTCCCAAAAAAAGTGGTCATTCTCTTCCTTTCCTTGAATTCTTTTTTACAAGTGGGCGCAACATGGCCGCAGTTATCTTCTTCGGAGTTTTTTGCCCGGACATGCGAGGATCGTCGAAAATCAAATAAACTTCCAGCAAGGCGTCCCAAGTGTAGTCGGGCGGACGAGACGAAAGAAACAAGTTACCCACCGACCTAGCCAGAATCCCGACAGTCAGGGCTAGGTCAACGCACAGATGCGACAAGTGCATCGTGGACTCCAACCTTTGTCTTCTATAGTTTTCAAAGGTATCGCATTTTCCGATCAGCACTCCGCCCAATTCGGCAACAGCCTGATCGGCCGACTTCAAGGAAACGCCCTGACCCGCCAACCAACTGCGGATGCTCTCGGGCGAGCATCCGGAGAACAGTTGATTCAGTTCTTTGTCTCCGGGGACCATGAAACCCGAGAACCCGCTGAACAGTAGCCAATGCCGGAAACTTACCAAAGTAGCCTTGTAAACCGGGCGCGTGCGATAATGGACGGTCGTGCGCGGAGGAACGCTCATGTTGTGCAGGATACTCCGCGATATGCCGACAACGATATCCGGAGCCACGTGGGAGGATCGGCTCACTTCTCACCCTCCTCGGCGGATTGCGCAGGAACTTCCAGTTCAATGCGATCCAAGTCGAGCTTCTTCCATTGCGAAAGAAAAAACTTGAGCACTTCCTCGGGAGAGCTTCGGAGGTAACCGTCAGGCAACAAGCCGTAGAGCAGGTTGCGTGCATAACGATCGCGTATCAGCGTAACTCCATCGAAAGAAACGATGCTGGCGATTTCACGCAGTACGTGGGCAAGGGCTCCGCGCACCGTGCTCTTCCCCTTCAACGGCACGAGCACTCGGGAAACCTCCTGAGCCAAGGTCTCCACAACGGTACCCGGAACATTGCGATCAAGACCGAACCGCAAGTAGGCTGCAAGCGCCGTCGCCGTCCTCAACCCTCCGTCGTCCTGAGAAGCAACGGCCTCGAGAATCACCTTTCCTAAGTCGAAATCGCTCAGCTTGTCTCCCAAGCCGGCAGCCACCGCAAGACGATCCAGAGGATCGGGAGTCTCTAGAATCTGCTTCCATGGATCGTCGTCGTCGAGCTTTATCAACTCCCATGCTTGCCGATGGGCGGTCGCCAGTCTGGCATAGTCCACCGAGGTTTCTCCCGCCAGTTGAGGAATGGAATGAAGCAAGGCGGTCAAGGCTGATTCCTCCCACTCCACTCCGACCGCATCCACTTCTTTCGCCAACTGAGCCAAGACCACTCGAGCCGCTTGCACGGCCAATACGTTCCGGTGCAAAGTGGTCATCCTGCGGGCTGAAAGGTAGAGGTCGGCTAGCGCAAGATTCTTCTCCAACTGAATCAGGTATTCGGTTAATCCGTCGGGAGGATTCGCTTGCAACCCGACGTAGACCCTGCGGGCCTCGGCAAGCACTTCGCGAGGCTTGACCGCGAAATCGAGTCGCCCCTTGAACTGGTCTCCCAGTATGCGACGCTTCTCATCCTTCCGAAAGTCGCCCCATTCTGGGACTGAGACGAGGAACCCAAAGCGATCGGCGAGGGCCGGGTCCAAGGGTTCCGCCCCCAGATAAGCCTCCTCATCGTCATCTCCCGGAGGCGGGTTCATGGCCGCCCAACGATAACGTAGTTTCTCGAGTTTCACCCCTTGAACGCGCCGCTCGTGCACGATGGGGAAGAGCTTGTTCTGCAACTCGGGCTTGGTTCGGTTTATCTCGTCGAGGAAAACCACCTCGGCGTCCCAGATTGCCGCCGGAGTGGAGATATAGCGGAGCGACTGCTTGTCCTCGGTCGGTATGGGAAATCCCACGAGGTCGTCGAAGTTGAGCAAGCTGGCGTTGTAACACCTGAATTCCAGTTCGAGAGCTTCCGCCAAACGTTCCAGCAGAAAACTTTTGGCCGCCCCGTGGCGCCCCACAAGCAGGAGGGGTTCCTCCGATGCGAGGGCCGCCAGAATGACGGATTCTAGTTTCTCCCAGCCCTCGAGGCCCAAGGCTTTCGTGAGCACGCCTGGGCCATGGCGTATGACCCCGGACTTCCTCTTGGCAACGGGCTTTGCAGCCTTGCGGGTTTTAGAAACCGCGGATTTCGCGGAACGGACGATTTTCGTGACAGGCATGGCGGACGTTTTCTTTCGGGTTTACGCGCCTCGCCCGACCGACCGGCCTTCGCCGGTAATCGTTTGACAAAAAACTTGCCCGGAAAAGCCGGGGAGGACACTTGGTTTCGGTCGCGCTCCATACCGCGCATCCAAGCCTATGGCCTTGAACCACCGTGGCGATCCCCTCGCCCGGTTGGTAACCCGCACGAAACGAGTTTCTTCGGATGCTTGCTTTCTGAGCGCTTAACAACATGCCCTTGAACCTATGAATGATAACCTCGATCGCAACCCGTGAGCGTGTCATAACTGCCTTAAAGCTTTCAGCGTTGTCTTATCCAAGCTTTCCAAGCATAAGACTCGGCTATGCATTCGAGCCACAAAATAGCTATGAAGGTCGCCCGCGAGGACAACCTCGTGGTGGCGTTGCGAGACTTGAACTCGGGCGAAATCGTGGAGGTGGAAGGCGAAAGCTATAAACTAACCAAGCAGGTTTCCGCCAAGCATAAGTTTGCCGACAAGGATTTTGAAAAGGGCGACCTCGCCACCATGTACGGGGTGGTTGTCGGGGAGACCACCCAAGCCGTCCCGCGCGGTGGTCCCCTCACCACCGAAAACCTCGCCCATCGCTCGGCGGGATATGGCGAACAGACTGAGGAGATGTCGTGGAACGCGCCCGATGTTTCTCGATGGAAGGACGCCACATTCAATGGCTTTCATCGCAGCGATGGTTCGGTCGGCACGTCCAACAACTGGCTGGTCATCCCGATGGTCTTCTGCGAAAACGGAAATGTGGAGCTTCTCCGAGAGGCCA
>JABHOU010000343.1 GCA_018695085.1 Opitutia bacterium
ATGACCCGAGGTGTCTTCGGCTTGGAGGATCGCGTATGTTGCATCGGAGGTATCCCGGGCAGCGGGCAACTCGATACATTACTGGTAGTGGAGGTGGACGAAGAATTCGAGTCTGTCGTGGCTCCGGGAGAAGAAATGTTGCCCAACGACATTTCGGCTGCCGCCTTGGAGCGGCTCATCGCCTTGGCCACCGAGTTGGCTTCGACAGGCAGAGAAGGAAAATCAATCGGAGCCTTGTTCGTCTTGGGAGATCACGAATCCGTAAGGAAACGAGTTAAACCTTTAATCCTCAACCCTTTCCACGGATACGACGAGGAGGACCGAAACGTTCTCAACCCATTCATGGACGAAACGATAAAGGAATTGGCCTACATCGACGGCGCTTTCATCATTCGTGGAGACGGCGTGGTCGAATCAGCTGGTAGTATGGTACAAGCCCGGGCGGACGAAATAGAGCTTCCTGGCGGTCTTGGAACTCGCCATGCAGCCGCGGCCGCCGTCACGCACGTCACGAACTCTCTGGCATTGGTCGTTTCCTCCACGGGGCAAGTAACCCTTTTCCGGAAGGGACGCATGTTCACTCTTTTCGAGAAGTCGGAAGGAAGGTCACTGTGACTTGGCCATGCCTGCGGACAATTCGCAATACATCGGATTTTATGGAGGAAGTTTCGACCCCATTCACAACGGGCATCTCGAGCTCGCCAAAGACCTACTCGAACAAGCGAAACTTGATCGCATCCTATTCTCGCCCGCCAACCAAGCCCCCCTGCGGGAACATTCTTACGTTTGCTCTCCATCCGATCGATTTGCCATGGTAAGCGCAGCAGTCGCCGACACACCGGGCCTAGAAGCCACCGATCTCGAAATTCAAGCAGGTGGCACGAACTTCACTCTGGACTCCCTTCGAACGCTGAAGAGCAACATGCCGGATGCGAACTTCTCCGTGATCATCGGGGCCGACCAATTGGAAAAGCTTCCTCGCTGGCAACGCATCGAAGATCTGGTCAAAGAAACGGAATTCATAGTGCTCGCCAGACCGGGACATCCACTATCGCCTCCTACTGAACTACCAGATCTTCGCATGCGTTCTTTCAACACCCGCGAGTTCAAGGTATCTTCATCCGAAGTCAGAAACCGCATTCGCGATCATTTGCCTATTCAAGAACTGGTTCCCCCGCCGGTCGCTTCCATAATCACCCAACGAAAGCTATACCGCTGAAGACGAAACCCATAGAAAACCCCGAGCAAACCATTAAGAAAAAGGATTTGCTCAAGAACTTGAAAATTTGCTGCGAGGCGCTCCAAGATAAAAAAGCGGAAGACCTTTCCCTGCTATACTTCGGGGAAACCTCTCCGCTGACCGACTGTTTCGTTATAGCCACGGGAATGTCCGACCCACACCTCAAAGCCCTTCGCGACAACGTGGAAAAATCCCTCAAGGACAATAAGGTGGAGATTTTCGCCAAGGATCGTTACCACCCCGGCGGTTGGCTAATAATCGACGCGATTGAATTCGTCGTCCACCTGTTCTCTCGTGAAAAGCGCGATCACTTCGCCTTGGAGGATCTGTGGAAAGACGCCGCCCGTATAGATCCCGAAAGTCTGTAGCTCAATTCGATAAATTTTGAGCAAAGCTCCACTCGATTGGGATCCCTGAAGCTACTCCTCAAATTACGAACCACTCGACACTCGCATTTTCGACTTTCCAACAAAAGAAAATCCTCGTTCACTTAAAAAATGAAACAAAACACTTCCAGACGCAGCTTCCTCAAAGGGGCGAGCCTTGCCTCCGCTCCCTTCATCCTCCCCTCCCACGTTTGGGCGGCCAAGGGTGAAAATTCTCCCAACAACCGCATAAGCGTGGCCGTGATCGGACCCGGCAAGCAAGGTCGCAGTCACGTTCACCGCCTGCTCCGCAACCCCGAGACCCAAGTAGTAGGCTTCGCCGAAGTCGCCAAGGTGCGGACGGATCACACCAAGGAACTCATCGAGGGTCACTACGCCAAGAACACCCCGGCAGGGAAATGGAATGGCCTGACAATCACCAAGGACTACCGCGAGCTAATCGCCATGAAGAGCGTGGACGCCGTTCTCATCGCCACCCCCGACCACTGGCACGGCGAGCCCACCATACTGTCCGCCCGAGCCGGCAAGCACGTCTACTGCGAAAAACCAATTTCCCTCACCATAGCCGAGGGGCGCCGCATGGTGGATGCCGTAAAGAAAAACAAAGTGATCTTTCAGACAGGCAGCCAACAACGCACCGAATACGGCGGCAAATTCCGCCGCACCGTCGAGATGATTCACAGTGGAGCAATCGGTAAGATAAAGAAAATCCAAGTATGCGTAGGCGGACCTCCCAAACCCTGCGACTTGGCCACCCAGCCCGTTCCCGAGGGAATCGACTGGGACGCCTGGCAAGGACCCGCCCCCACTCGTGGTTACAACAAGGAACTTTGCCCCGACAACGTGCACAACCACTTCCCGCGATGGCGAGCCTACACCGAATACTGCAACGGCTACCTCGCCGACATGGGAGCCCACCACTTCGACATAGGCCAATGGGGCATGGACGCAGACGACACCGGGCCCGTAAAGGTGATTCCGCCGAAGTCCGGAGTGAAGGGCCTCAAGCTCATCTACGCCAACGGAATAGAAGTTGTTCACGGTTCCCTACCCGACTGGCGCGGAGGTACCGTATTTTACGGAACCGAAGGCACCATCTGGGTCGACCGCGGTCCTTGGAAGTCCGACCCCGTAAACCTGATAAAGGAATTCAAGGCCACCGTCGAAATTCGCAAACCAAAGAGCCACCACGCCGACTGGCTCGACTGCATTCGTACGGGCAAGCAACCCCTCGCTCACGTCGAGGCGGGACATCGCACCGCCACCCTTTGCCAACTGGCCAACATCGGCTACGAGCTAAGACGCGAACTCGATTGGGATCCCAAGGCCGAATCCTTCCCCAAGGACAAAGAAGCCCAAGCCCTCGTAGATCGGAAGCGCCGCAAGCAGTGGTACCGAATTTGAGGCTAAGTCACCAACAGTAGATCGAGAATTTTCTGCGGCGCTCCGTTCGGTCTCGGTCGCTCCCCGCGCAGGCTCCGCTCTGCTCGGCGGCTCCCTACGGCTCACTCCGCTACTTGCTGGCTGGTCGGAGACTGAGGCGGAAGCCCAGGAAGATGTAGTCGATGGCGGGCTCATCCCTGCGCCGAAGCGCGGAACGGGCGTTGCTCGCCGGGTAGTGCCAGGCACCACCGCGTTTGACGCGGTAGGAGCCAACCGCAGGACCGACAGGATCGCTAACTGCACCTGTTGAGTAAGCCCCGTACCAGTCCGCACACCACTCAAATACGTTTCCGTGCATATCATGAAATCCCCAGGAGTTGCCAGGATACTTGCCGACATCCACGGTCTCACCAGGACCACCAGAAATGTTCGCCTGCTCGGAAGTCAGGCTATCGCCGAAAGAAAAGGAAGTCTTCGTTCCCGCTCGGCAGGCATACTCCCACTGCGCCTCCGTTGGCAATTGGTACGACATGCCAGCAGGCAGACGGCCCGCCTTGCGTTCTAGTTCGGTAAGCTTATCGCAGAAAGCTGTCACCTCCGTCCAAGACACGCTCTCCACAGGACGATTCCCTCCCTTGTACCTGCTCGGGTTGCTTCCCATCACCTCCTGCCACTGAGCCTGCTTCACCTCATGCTTGCCGAGGTAGAAACCGCTCGTCAAAGTCACAGTGTGCAGAGTCTCGTTATCGCGACGTTTTGCCTCGCCCAAAGGACTTCCCATCTCAAAAGTTCCCGGCTTCACCCACAGCATCTCCATAGACAGGTCGGGTATGGTGAAAGGTTTGCCGTCTGTGATCTCGGTGAAGTAGATTTTGCAGTTCGGCAGGGCCTTCCGGAGCATCGAAATTTGTTCGTATTGGACGGGGTTGTGGTAAATCGTCACCTCGGTCAAGTTGGTCAGTTTAGCCAGTGGCGTGAGATTGCTGATTCGGTTGCCGCTGAGTCGCAACTGGTTCAGCTCGGTCGCGTGTTCAAGCCCTGAAAGACTTCGGATTTTCGAGTTTGTCGCGTCCAAGGATTTCAGAGTGGCTAGATGGCTCGCGATGATGGTGTCCTTGGTTTTCTTGAGGGCCTTGGCCAAAGCGGTCTCGAGTAACTCGTCGGCTACAAGCAATCCCGCTCCCGCGGTGGTTTCCTCCGCCCCGTTTTCTTGAAGAATTCGCATGTAGGTGAAGTTGTCCCGATTCGCGTTCGCCGCGCCGGTGCCAAGCAAACAATTTATGCTTCCGGCCAAGGCACCGCCGATATTTGTACCGGTCGAGCTAGTGAATCCGATACGGAGACGCCGAAGGTTGGCCATGACGCGATCCTTGTCGTTGGTGAGGGGATTGAGCAAAACAGGTTTCGTCGAAAAGGCTATGAGACCGATTCGGGTATTCTCACGGTTGGTCACGAAATCCCCGATCACCCGTTTCACCAAGTCGAGGCGAGTGACCGACTGGGTTGCACCCTCGCTCATATCGAGGGCGAGCATGGAGGCGGACAGATCAATCGCCAACGAGATATCGCAGGCTTGCCCCTCGAGGCTGATTATTTCCTCGCAGATGCCACGCAACTTCGCCTCGTCTCCGGTCTCAAAAAATTTTGCCCCCGTGGTTTCGGCTATTTTGCGAAGAATCGCCTTATCCACAGGATAATTAGCTACCCTCACGTTTGGATTCCCGGAAGAATTCCGAAGCAAGCCTCCGGACCGTCTGTCATACACGTAGGTTCGAGTTCTGGTCGATTGGCCTACTGCGATTGTATAAATTTTTATTCCGTCCTCCTTCGCGCCTTCGGCTAAAACCAGTGGACTGTATCGGGGTGGTGAATCGTCTTTGCCATCGGTCAGAAGAATGACAATGCGACTCCTTGCTTCCGGTTCTCTAACGGGATTGATGCTTTCATCCAAAGCTCCGCCTATGTGTGTTCCCGCCTTCGGTGGAGACTCCATCGCTGCATCGAGTCGCGTTTCCTTGTCCTTGGGTGCGACTTCTTGAACTACGATCTCTTGCGCGGTAGGTTTATCCTCAACAATATCCTCCTCACCACCGCAACCAATCAACAGCAGGGCGGCGAGCATCGCGATAAATAGATTCTTCATGCTGCTATTGTAGACCCTTGCGATTGATTCGCCCATTACAAGTTTTTATTGATTTTATAACGGGCTAGGAAGCTAGGGTAAAGAGTAGGAATTCAAGCAATCAGTCGTTTCGAACGATAGTGGGTTCTCTCGACCAGAACAGATAGACGGGGAATTTTATAGTCTCGAGTACGAAAGCGGCGATCCCCCTGTCGGAGGTCCACCAGTTACCAGAGTCAAATACCTCGTTGGATGCTGCTGCCACTTGTACCTCGATGCCACTCTGGTCGAAAACCTTTTCGAATGCGAGCAAAGCCCTGCGGGTATGAAAACCATCGGTAACTATAATGATTCGTTCCCATTGTCTCTCCTTTGCAAAGACTAGTGCATCCGCAGCTTCATCAAAGGTGGAAGTGGCGCCGTCGCCTATTGAGGGGATCACGCCAAAGGTGGCATTCGTCTCCTTGCCTTCGACAAACTTGGTGGCAAATTCCAAGTTTGAAATTACGAGATGCTGATATTCGGGTGCAACCGACTTCTGATCCGTAAGAAAGAGTGAAGCGGAATAACCATCTGTCCACATTTCCAAAGCCTTCGGTACTCGAGTGAGCTTCCCTCCGGAAAGGATGACGATGGCGTCGGCTCCCTTGGCCGCCGTATCCTTGATAAACCAATTGGCGTAACCCGTAAGCAGGGTGGCTCGAAACAGAATAGCTGAAAAAATGAACAAGCAGACTCCACCGAAAATCCACCAACGTCGACGCAAATTGAACCGTTTGCCTTTCGCCTTCGACATAAATCAAATGAAGAGAAGCATACGAAACTAGACTTGGAACGCCCCTTCGATTTCCACGCTGACATTGCCCGGGAGGGAACCCATGCCCACGGCGCTGCGAACGCCGACTCCCAGGTCTTCCCCCCAGAGGTCACGAAAAAGTTCGCTGCAACCGTTGATGACTTGAGGATGCTGCTTGAAATCCGCCGTGCAGTTCACCATACCGAAAAGCTTCACCACGCGCTTAATGCGATCGAGCGAACCGAGATTGTCTTTTGCCGTAGCGAGTATGCACAGGCCGACTTGACGAGCGGCGACTTGGGCGGCCTTCAAATCCACTTCATCCCCCACCCTGCCAGTAAGCATCGCCCCATCCGGCATCACGGGAACGTGCCCGGAAAAGAGGGCTTGGTCGCCCACCACCAGCATGGACTGGTAGACGCCTCCCTTGGGAGAGGGGGGCGGCAGCGTTAGGTTCATTTCAGCAAGTTTGGATTCGATGCTCATAAGTAAGGTTCTCTATGTTTGTCTTTATGTTGAAAGGGTGACGAGGTCTCGTAATTCGCTTTGCATCCTCAAGGAATCATTTCTTGATTGCGAGTCGAACTTGTTCTTGAAAGAGAGTCGCTTGTTGCAAGCGATTCCGTTAAGTATTCACGAATAAACCAATGAAAGCCTTACAACTTACAGCTCCAAAAGAATTCAAAGCCATAGAGATCGACGAACCCGAACAACCGGGTCCGGGACAAGCTCTTATCCGAACTTCTCGAATGGGAATTTGCGGAACCGACGTAAGCTGCTATCTGGGAAAATTTCCTTTTTTCGATTACCCGCGCATCCCCGGGCACGAACTGGGAGTCGAGGTAGTTGCCGTCGGCGAAGGAGTCGACAACGTCAAAGCGGGAGACCGATGCAGCGTGGAGCCGTACCTAAATTGCGGAGAATGCCACGCATGCTCAAAGGGCCAAGTCAACTGCTGTGAAAGTCTCAAGGTGTTTGGGGTAATGATGAACGGTGGACTTTGCGAAAGATCGCTCATTCGGGCCGACAAGCTGCATCCGTCGGATAAGCTGAGCTACGAGCAGCTCGCGCTGGTCGAGACTCTAGCCATCGGTTGCCATGCCACGGACAGGGGCGCTCCGGAAGAGGGGCAACACGTTTTGGTTATAGGAGCGGGTCCCATCGGGCTCGCCACCATAGAGTTCACACGCCTCACGGGTGCCGAAATCACCGTAATGGATATGTCGGAGGAGCGACTGAATTTCTGTCGAGACACCTACGGGATCGAAAACCTAGTAACCTTCAAGGGGGATGGCTCTGAGCTGGAGCTCATCAAAAGAATTACGGACGGGAACCTCTTCGACGTCGTGACGGATGCCACGGGAAACAACCGATCTATGTCCAACGCCATGGAATACGTAGCACACACGGGCTCGCTCGTATACGTCGGCATCACAACGCAGGAAATATCCTTCGTCCACCCCGCCTTGCATCGAAAGGAGATGAATCTTCTCGCCTCGCGCAATGCCCTGCCCCGTGATTTCCCGAGGATCATCGGACTGATCGAGGACGGGACTATAAACACCGATCCGTGGATAACTCATCGCGTCCCCTTCGACGAAATCGCCGAACGCTTCGATTCCCTTACCAGACCC
>JABHOU010000682.1 GCA_018695085.1 Opitutia bacterium
CAAATGTGGAGAATCGGATAGATGCAAAGATGGAAAAGTGGTCGCGAATCGCGACAGAGGCTTGCAAACAGTCGGGGAATTCATGGCTTCCCACTATCCAAAAACCTCGACCTTTTGATCAGTGGTTGCAAGATTTGCCTTCCGGTGGCATCCGATTGATCGGTTGCCTAGGAGCCAAAGCAGTTTCCGTTTCTTCGCTTCCCCATAGTTCTGCAACGGACATTGCCTTTGCGATCGGTCCTGAAGGGGGATTTTCCGAAAAGGAGGAACAATATGCCGAAAGTACGGGTTTTATTCCCGTACGATTTGGTCCACATACCCTGAAGGTCGAGACGGCTGCGATTTGCGCATTGGCAGTTGCATGCGAAAAATTTGGCGTTTAAGTATATTTGTTGTAACCTGATTTCTAATGGCAAAGCATTTTAGTGGAGATGAAAAACTGCGGATCGTACTGGAATCGATTATCCGTGGCATATCCAAGGAAGAGCAATGCAAGAAATACGAATGCTCCGAAACGGATTTCGATGCATGGCGGGAGCATCTGGTTACAAACGGCGGAAAGGTTTTCGAGCCAGGTTACGGTATTGTTGCTAGCAAATCGAAAAAATCTTCAGGTGGCGGATGGTTTTCAAAGATTGTGTTTACTCTCAGTATCTTGGCGAATCTTGCGGTCGTGAGTGTTGCACTTGCATGGCAAATGAAATGGATCGATTTTGGAAGCTATTTGCCGATACATGAGGTGGCGTCTACAGCCGAACCATCACCTCCTCCCGTTTCGCGCCATCCATCTGCTACCATGCCAGGGACCGATCAGAAGGGAGGCGAAACATTGGAGTCACTGTTGCTTGCGGCAAAATCTTCTACTGCTAAACAGGATGCTTTAACTTCTTCTGGTTCGAGCACGCGGATAGATACTTCCGCGATGCCGGTTGGTACGGTCTCTGTTCCCTCATCTGCTAAAGCACCATTGTTTTCCGGACTCCCCGGAAGAGCTAGACCAACTTTCGAGGTGGAGGCTTTCGGAGTCCGTGCTCCTGGCCGTTTGGTCGTTTTTGCCTTGGACGCAAGCGACTACATGACCCGAGGTAACCGAGTCGGACAGTTCAGGGAATTGAAAAACAAGTTGAAAGTGGCAATCGACGGACTTTCTCCAAAGTCTTATTTCAACCTTTTGATTTTTCGCAATTTGAGGGAGGTGGAAATGATTGGAAAAACCATTCTTCCCGCCAATGCCACGAACAAGAACCTTGCCTTGAAGTGGATTAAGGAAGTTGGGGAACCATACGAGAACGGGCAAGCTTCTTCCATTTCGCGTCCTAACGATAGTGACATCATGGACAAACCTCCCCCGGGCACCGTGGGTCCCTGGTATGCTCTTTACTGTGCAATAAAAAACTATGAGCCTGATGCGGTCTTTGTTTTGACAGGGGAATGCTCTTCGATGCGACCTCGAGATTTCTCGGTTGTTAATTCCGATGCTTCTGGTTCAGGCAAAGCTAACAGTCCCGAAGATTTAAAGAAATGGGAGCAAGAGACAAAGACTCTTCGTTTAACTGCCGTCAAATGGTTGCTGGCTTCTATGACGGCAGATGAGGTGACTCCTACAACCCAAGATGAATTAGAACTCCTTGCCTTGGCCCGTCTTCAAATGACCTTGCCGCCCAAACCAAGGGTCTCATCCAGTGGTTCATGGCCTTGGCGCAATGTTTATGAGAAGTTTCGTGTCGCCTTGAACGAGGGAGAACCCCACCTGCCAATCGTTCATTTCGTCGTCGCATTACCCGAGGGCGTGACTTGGCCTGCTGATTTGACGGAGACCGCAGGCGAGTTTGCACGTATGGCTAAAGGGCAGCTAATGTTCTTGGACAGGGCCACTCCCTGATCTTGTCTCGTGTTGATTAGGATGCTTTCCGAGTCGATACGGGCCTCTCGTAGGCTTCTTTTTTTCGGAAGCCTTTTGTTTGGAATGGCAGCGATTGCTTTTTCAGATACCAGTAGCAAAGTTTCTACCATTCCCGAAGTAATCACAGACGACTATTCGACGCTATGGGTACTTCTAGGTTTGGTTTTGGCATCTATGGCTACTTGGGTTTATGGGCGTTGGGGTGGGCTTGCTGTGCCCCCTTCCACGCGCCGGAAGGCTTGGCTCTTGTCTTTCTCTTTGTTGGCTAGTGGCTTTTGGCTTGGTTACCCTACGGAAAAGGATGATTTAAACGCACTTCAATGGGAGCAGTGGTCACCTGAGCGC
>JABHOU010000063.1 GCA_018695085.1 Opitutia bacterium
CCAAAGCGACCGCTTCAACAAGGATCGTCACTTCAGTCCCAAAAGTTATGGATCACGCGATCTGTCCCTGCTCGCCTACGGAAACTTTTACTTTCCTCGTACATGGAATCACCTGAGTTACGTTCTTGCAGAAGCTCTCGAACTTCGCGAATGGGTTCTCCCACGCAAGGGACCGTTAAACATTCTGGATCTTGGCTCCGGCTCCGGGGCTACCTGCCTTGCGGCGCTTCGGTCGCTTCGTGATCGTGGCGTTGAAAACCCAATCGAGCTCCGGGCCATCGACTACTCGGGAAAAAGCCTGGGCTACCTTCGAAACCTGCATAGTGGTCTTTACTCACTGTGGCCGGGATCGAAGCTGGAAACCAAACGACTCGACCTATGTAGTAACTTTTCAAGAGGGCATGAAAAAAAACACGACCTGATCCTGCTCGGGTCGACGTTGAACGAAATCATTCCCGAGGGTGAAGCCGAAATTTATGCAAACAAGCTTGGAGAGGTTGCATCCCTATTGAAACCGAGCGGAATTCTAGTAGTCGTTGAACCAGCCCTCAAGGAAAGTTGTCAACGCCTCCACAAAGCCGCGGCAATAGCTACGGAAGATGAGCAGGTACATCTGCACGGTCCCTACTTCAACGGGAAGGCTTGCCCCTTGGTCAATGCGGATTCGTCATTCCACAGTCACGAAGTGCGCTCGTGGAAAGTTCCAGAAATCGCGAAAAAAATCAACGGGCCACTGGGGCTAAACCTGACCGACCTCAAGTTTGGCTTCGTTCTTCTGTCTAAAAAACCTCCCAGGCGATTTGAAGAGACGTCCACTGTTTTTCGCTTGGTTTCTCCTGTGAACAAGAGAAGAGGCTTATACTTTTTCGTGGGAATAGCAGCCGACGGCTTGGAATATGCCTATGAAATCCAGACTCGTGACTTGGAATCCGGAGATCGGAAAATCGTGGAACGCATAGAAAGAGGCGATATCCTTGAAATTAAGAAATTCCTGCCACTAGGTGATGGAAAACGAATCAGGATTCCGAACGCCCGTGCGATCGAAACACTGTTTGCTCCACGTTAGAAGCCGATGGCGTCTCGGCGTCCCTGCTTGGTAATGAGTTCGCGACCGAACCAAACCCCGGTTCCAGTATCCAATTCGGTGAGGGTGAGCAAAAAGTAGAAATCCTTTTGGGTCACCTTTTCCACACGTGAGGTTTCCTCTATGATTTTTCCGGAAAGAGAATAGTAAGGTCGAGGACGGTTCACTTTGGGATCTCCGGTGAGCTCGAGTTTTTTTCTAACGTCTTGGGCATACTCGTCGGCACCGATGCCTCCCGGCCCCTCGGTAGTAGAGATCTTCACCCGATTACTGGCAAGCAGGTCGCGTTTCATACCTTGGAGCAACAAATCCGTATCGAAATATGTCTGGGTGTCGTTACGGACTTTGCCAACGTGCAAAACCGCAGGCTGTACGGGAGCCTTGGCTAACGCACCACTTGTAAACAAGTCCTGAAGTAGTTTGTTCGCCGCGCGGGTGAAGTCCTGGGCATTGATCTTCCCTAGGTTCACGAGACCTCTTTCGCTGCCGTCGTCGATATAGCGAGCGTCGGCATTGCGCCCAACCGGGCTTCGTGGGCCACAGGAGGTAAAAGATATTGCCGTGAACAGAGCGAGGAGAGCGGTGATTGCTGTAGCTTTCATTTGGAGGTCTGATTAAATTCGTGTTATTTGTATTTTGCCTTCTGTATCTTGATCAGAAAGTTGGTCGCGTTTGGAGTCGTGGCCACCGACTGGATGGCAGCAGTCTCACCTCCTCGAATGCGAAGAGGCAGCCAGACGGCGGAAGAATCATTGATGACTATACCATCGGCGTTCATCCACTCGATCTTATAATTAATGCGACAGTCGCCGCCTTTCACGTTACGAACATTGGCCTGAATCTTCAGGAGGTCCTCATTGACTGTCGTTTGGTTGATGCTGGCAATTTCGAGATCTCGTGCAAGCGAACCGCCCATCTCCACGCGCTTGAGGCCAGGTTGGGTACTTTTGTCATTTGGGTCGCTCTTGCCGGCGCTAATGATTGGGTTGTTGCAACCCGAGCAAAAGACGGCGAGAGCAAACACACAAGATAATGATAACACAGAATAGATTTTTTTCATAAGTCCGGCTCCAAGGTAAAGTTAGCTACGATACGCAGGGGGGTGGCAGGCGTAACGCTCCTCACCCACACCACGTTAGTTTGTCCCTCAGGTAATTCCACTTCAGTTACAAGATTCCTCCCCACACCCCTCAGGGTCAACCTTTTCTTGACCGGAGTGGGAAACTTACAGAAGAGAACCTTTTTCGGCAAAGTGGACCA
>JABHOU010000230.1 GCA_018695085.1 Opitutia bacterium
ATAATAGAAATAGAATCACTCTCAGCAACCGCTTTAGCTACGGCAAAAGTACCTTTGGAGGAAGCTTCGATTTCGAAAACTCCCATAGGGCCGTTCCACAATACAGTACCTGCTCGAGATACTTCTTCTGCGTATTGCGCTGTAGTCTCAGGACCGATGTCCACTCCTTCCCAACCGTCTGGTATGTCACCTTCGATAACTTGAGTTTCGCCGAGTGACTTCGCTTTGAAATCGAGAGAGTTGGTGATCAAGGTGTCAAGGGGAAGTAAGAATTTGACGCCCTTTTTTTTCGCTTTTTCTAGAGCGGCCTTGGCTACTTCGATCTTGTCGGGTTCACTCAAGCTATCGCCAACGCTTTTGCCATTGGCCAGGGCAAACGTGTATGCCATGGCTCCACCGATTATAAGTACGTCGGCTTTCTCCAGAAGAGAGTCAATCACGCTTATTTTGTCGCTTACCTTTGCCCCACCTAAAATAACGACAAAAGGCCGGTTGGCGTTAGCGGTTTTTTCTCCGAGAAACTCCAGCTCCTTTTCAATTAAATAACCGGATACCTTTGTCGACAGCAACTCAGCAACACCGAAAGTCGAGGCGTGCGCTCGGTGAGCAGTTCCAAAGGCATCATTCACATAGTAATCAGCCAACTTAGCTAGCTTGGCTGAGAAGACGGGGTCATTTTGGGTCTCCCCCGAATGATAACGAAGGTTTTCCAATAGAGCCACTTGACCATTCTCTAGGCTGTTGGAAGCCGCCTCGACTGATTCCCCTATGGAATCTTCTAAAAACAAAACGGGCAATCCAAGTTTCGCCGCAAGGATTGGAGCCACGGGGGAGAGACTTAGTTCTGGAACGCGTTCACCTTTGGGTCGCCCCAGATGACTAGCAAGAATGACTTTCGCACCGTCTTCGGAGAGTTTGCGAATGGTTGGGACGGCAGCACTGATTCGAGTGTCGTCAGTCACATTGCAGTCACTGTCCAAGGGGACGTTAAAGTCAACGCGGACAAAAACTCGTTTCCCTTTCCACTCTACATCGTCGATTGTCTTTACCTTCGGCATAAAATCTCTCTTTTTATTCTAAAAGTGAAAAGGCGCGACACCTGTTGGACTGCCGCGCCTCCTGCAAATTATCAAATGAAATCAGAGGAAAGCTGAAACCTGTTTGAGCAGGTCAACGCAACGGTTGCTGTAGCCCCACTCATTGTCGTACCAAGAAACAAGCTTGAAAAAGGTGTCGTTCAGTCCCATGCCTGATCCAGCATCAAAAATGGAAGATGCGGGGCAGTGAATGAAGTCTGCGGAGACGACCTCATCGGCCGTGTATTCCAAAATACCTTTCAGCGAACCCTCGGACGCCTCCTTCATCTTGGAGCAAATCTCTTCGTAGGTTGTTGGCTTTTCCGTTTTAACGGTCAAGTCAACAGCAGAAACTGTCGGAGTCGGCACTCGGAAAGCCATACCACTTAGTTTCCCTTGTACGGCAGGTAATACAAGACCAACGGCCTTGGCAGCGCCTGTAGTCGAGGGAATGATATTTATTGCTGCCCCGCGACCACCTTTCCAGTCCTTGATCGATGGTCCGTCAACTGGCTTTTGTGTCGCAGTATAGCTGTGAACTGTCGTCATAAGCCCTTCGACAATTCCAAAATTCTCAAGGACTACTTTTACAATTGGAGCTAGGCAGTTGGTTGTGCAGGATGCGTTGGACACCACATGATCGTCGGCGGACAGGTCCTCATCGTTCACCCCTAATACCACGGTTCGGACATCTCCTTTGGCGGGAGCCGAAATAATAACTTTCTTCGCCCCTGCCTCAATATGCCCTTCGGCTTTACTTTTTTCGACAAAGAGCCCAGTTGACTCGATTACAACATCAACTCCCAAGTCGCCCCAAGGGAGCGCGGCTGGACCTTCGCGAACTGCGAGACATTTAATTGTGTGCCCGTTTACGACAAGGGAGTCATCAGTTGGTGCTTCAACCGTTCCGTTGAAGCGCCCTTGCGTAGAGTCGTACTTCAGGAGATAGGCAAGATTATCGGAAGGAACTAGATCATTTATAGCAACGACCTCAAACTCCTTTCCGAGTAGACCTTGATCAACTAGAGCACGAAAGACAAGACGACCGATACGGCCGAAACCGTTAATACCAATTTTTGTAGCCATGGAATAATATGATGAATTTTGTGTAACGAGATAAAAACCTTAAAGAAACATGGGCAAAAGCCGAAAGGGCTACTTAAACAAGCTGGGAAGCCTCGGGTTGGCAAGGCTATTGTTGTTGGTCGCTAAGTGCTGTTGGAAATTCTCTTGAGTACCGCAAGGAAGGCTCGGAATTCCTTAAATGATTCGCGAGTTCTTGTTTTGATATCTGATAGGTCATCTTCTTTAAGACCCATTCTCTCGACAAGTACTTCAGAAACTTTTCCATGTGAGCGATGACCACTGAAACCGAAATGCATAGCGTGAGCAGTCCAGTTGCCAAGTGACACGACATCTATTAGGCGGTGCAGGTCTTGGGTGCCTATCCCTATTCTTTTTTCGACTTCAGGCTCATGATGCCAATGAACAACTGACTCGACATCTTGATTCAACCCCCATTTGTGGCAAACAAGATGACCTAAGCGATGATGAAGAGGTGAACCCTTTTTTTCCTCAACTTGATGGAGCGGAACCTCATCGTACAATGCATCTCCGACATCCTGGCAAAAGGAATCTGAGTCCAAGCGCAACCGAGCAATCTTGCCGATGTCATGAATCAATCCACTTGTGTAAGCTCGTTGAGGTACGCACAAACCTGTAAGTTCCGCAATGGTTGAGGATGCGACGGCGGTGCCTAAACTATGCTGCCACAAGTCAGCAGGTTCAAACTTTAAATCTTTACTGGGAAATGAGAAAGCTTCGAAAACTGCGGTTGTTAGGATCACCATGTGGATCTTGTCGAACCCCAGGGTGCCAATAGCTTCCTCTACATCAGTGACTCGGGAGCGGGCGCCACGATAATAAACATTATTGGCAACCCTCAAGATTTTCATCGTCATGCTTGGGTCAGACACCATCATCTCGCGGACTGAGTCGGTAGACGAGTTGCCGTCCTTGAGCATTGCGGACAACTCTTCCAGAACCGTTGGAATAGTAGGTAGGTTTTGCCCCACTTGAATGATTAATGACTGATAGTCGATTCTAGACTGAAAATCGGTGTTCATTGAATAATTGCAAATTGATCTATAAAAACAAATAAATGCAGGGGTACAAGTTTTATTGCCTAATAAAAAGACCTGTCCATGGACCTGCCTACCCTGAGGAAGGTTCGAGGACGTTGACGAAATCCTCCGTCGTATCTAGTTCCCGTTGGACGGTCTCCATTAGCCTAGGCATGTGAGACCGATCCAAAGTAAGTCGAGCCAGCAAGGCATCAGAGGGTGCGGGCGTATGTTCGTGTCCGCTGAAGCCAAATTTAGTAACATGGACGATCCAGTTAGCAAGCGAGACAATGTCTATTACTTCGTGAGCTTCTTCGGAATGAACATTTGCCCGATGCTCGGGATTCGGTTCGTGATGCCAGCGGACGACCGCTTCCACATATCTGGACAATCCCCAGTTCTTGCAAATTAGGTAACCAAGGTAATCGTGGCGCGGTGTTTGGTTTGCAAGTTCCACTCTCAAGAAATCCATTTTTTTGTCCAGAGCGTATTGGCAATCATTAACAAACTCTTCCTCGTCAAGTTTGAATCTTGCCACTTTACCAATGTCGTGAACAAGTCCACAAGTGTACGCTCGGTCGTGTCCGGCGCGTCCCATATACTTCGTCAATGCACTGGAGGCAACGGCTACGCCCAAGCTATGCTTCCATAACCCTTCGAGGGAAAACTTCCTTTCGGCGGACGGTCCGGAAAACATTTCAAATACCGACGAAGTCAGGATGACATTCCGAATTTTCTCAAAGCCGAGGGTGCCAATAGCTTCGCTAGCCTCAGATACGCGCTCTCTGGATCCGCGATAGAAAGCTGTATTTGCGACACGGAGAATTTTCATCGTCATACTCTGATCTGAGGTCATGATCTCCTCGACAGCAAATGTGGATGAGTCCGGATTGTTGAGTATGGTGGTTAACTCATTTACTATAGTGGGAAGTGTTGGCAGGTTGCGACGTATCTGATCCAAAAGGAGTTGATAATCAATTTGCTTCCCTTCACCAGTATTCATGAAATAACAATCATGAAATGGAACTCTCAATGCAAGAGAATTGCGTAGCAGATTTACTTTTTCATGCTACTGAATGCATGTTGCCGATGAACGATGAGGTTATTTATTTTGCCTTTTCGCAAAAAGAACCAAGCCGCAGAGGGGCAGGCAGGCATAAGGGAACCAGTCTCCTTGTTTCGAAAAAAATGTTTCCTTGCTAATGAGGGAAGGGGCGCGACTGATTGAAAAGGTTGCTGCTCCTTCAAAGTAGACACTTCCATTTTCGTCTCTCATTACTGAGCGTCGAACTCCTCGTTCGTCGATCCAACCGCTCCATCCTGAATTTCCGCTGCGCAATACGGGGCGTCGATTCTCAATGGCCCGCAATACCGAATGCGCAGCGTGTTGTTCAGCGCAACCCTCTTCGCCAAACCAAGCGTTGTTTGTAGAGACGAAAAGAAAGTCCGCTCCTTGTTTCGTCGTGCTTCTTGCTAGATGAGGGAAAATGTCCTCGTAGCAAATTAGCGGTCCTACTTTTAGTGAGTTGCCGGTGGAGTTTGCATCTAGCGATAGCGTTCGTGGGTCACCGCCTGACTCGAACCGTCCCGTTGGTCCCACGAGCTTGTGAAGGTTTGGAATCCAGCCAAAACCCTTTGGAATATATTCACCAAAGGGGACCAGTGCTCGTTTTGCGTAATACTTACGGATCAATCCACGTTCTGGACTAATGGAGCAAACTGAATTGTATGAGCGAGGTGGGTCGACAGACTTGGTTACGGCGCCGACTATCATGGGCAGGTGCGTCTTCTTTGAAATATTCTCCACCCATGCAGGGTCCTCATTTATTGCGTATGGCGTCGAAGCCTCGGGCCAGAGCAGGACATCTGGTTTTGTCGCGGCTATAATATGTGAATGCCGTCGGAGAGTGTCTTTGTGGCGTGCCGCTTTCCCTGCCTCCCATTTGTCGAGAAGATATGGTTGTATAAAACCAGCTCGAAGCATCGGTACTTCGTCTTGATGGCTTTGGGGTGATAGTAAAATGGGAGATAGCATCACAACCAGGAAGCCCAATCCAACATAGAAGTCGGGGCACATGTTTGCCGCAATGCCCGTTCTGTCGGTCTTTCGCCGACGAACGAGAAGGTGGTGCAGGTATGAGGCGATGCAAATATTGAAGAACACGAGAAAGAAAGAGATCGCCCAACCGCCCGTCCATTCGGATATCTGCAAAACGGCGGGGCGCTGCCATTGACTTACGGAAAGAGGACACCAGGGGAAGCCCAAGGCAAATTGACTGCGAGCCCATTCAGTCACAGTCCATACGGATGCTAGAGAAAGCATGACCAATAACCGGGTTCCGAATCCTGCCTCGAGAGCACGAGGAATGAGCCACCGTGCAACCAAAAACCAAATCACTAGATATCCAGAAAGGAGAAGCGATCCCAAGCACAATCCGGGGAAAGTGATGTGCCTCAACCACCAGAGGAGGGTAAGGTAATAAAGCCACCCGAAAAAGAGAAAAGAAAGAA
>JABHOU010000207.1 GCA_018695085.1 Opitutia bacterium
AATGAATGTCTTTTTTTGCTGGGATGATTTTTCGGATGCATCAGCAAGTTTTTCCTGCTCAGTTTTAGGTATTGCCCCCAATGGGTCTTCTTGAGCATTAACGATATTACTAATGAAGATAGAGAGTACTAGGAGAAAAATTTGTTTCATTTTTATTTCTATAGAAAGCAGATATGAGCTACTCGTGACAGGTCAGACACTCTTCACTTTCTAAGTTAATATCAAAATCACCTTAACACCTTCAAAACCGCGGGCTGTCACTAGTACGCTCCATAGACTGGCTCTACTTTCAGGGCAGTGGATTTTCCTTGGAAAAAATAAGCTTTGGCTTTGGCGGTATGTATGTAGGTAGGTAGGGCTAGCGGGCTGATGGTGAGCGCGGTAAGGATGGTCAGGTTGCTTCGTTTCATTTGTCCTTAAGTGGTTACAGAACCATTTAGTGATCATTCAACAATGGAAACATCTCGTTCACCTGATCGATAAGCTTGTCTTTCAAAGGCTTCACCTGGGGGCCGCTTTGATGAACGAGAAAAGCCCAGACCAGTTTCCGCCGCCGATCGATCCGCAAGTGGGCGCCCAAGGCACCACCATGAAATGTTTGGCCAGCCAAGCCCAATTCGGAAACATCATCTCGAAACCATCCCAACCCGTAGGTTCTGCCGGGGCGCACAGACGACTGAAGCTTTCGCATTTCGGTGACTGATTTTTCGGAGAGGATCCGCTTTCCGTTATAGAAGCCGTCGTTCAGGTGCATCTGACCGAAGGCAGCAAGCGCGTCCAAGTTCGTGAAGAGCGAGCCTCCCGGCAGAATGAAGCGGAGTTCATCGATTTCCGCCAATGAGCTTCTTGCCTTTAGTTGCTTACCTACTCTCAGATAAGCAGTAGGCACCATCTTTCGCATTTCCCTTGAAGGCAGAAAGGTCGTGTTGCTCAGGCCCAAGGGACGGAACAGAGTCTCCTGCGAAATCACTTCCAGCGACTTTCCAAGAGCGACTTCCAGCACGCGGCCCAAGACACAATAACCGACGCCGGAGTAGACCCATTTCGTTCCCGGCTCGTAGGCGAGATCGTACTTCGCGACCAGATTAATGGTTTCATTCAGTGGGCGTTTGAAATTGCGGATCAGATCCATTTTCTCAGGAGTGATTCCCTTGTTCCCCCAGAAGCCGCCCGTGTGCGAAATGAGCTGACGAATCGTCATCGGCTTTGCCGGCTGCTTGCCGCCTTGGACTCGTTTTCCTTTGAACTCAGGAAGGTATTTCTCAACCAGATCGTCCAGCTTCAACTTGCCCTGATCCACTAGGGCCATGACCACGCTTGCCATGAAAGGTTTTGAAACCGAGGCGATCGGCAGCAATTCCTCTGCTGTGAAGGGACGCCTGGATTCGATATCGGCATATCCGAACCCTTCGCGATAAACGACCTCGCCTTTGTGAACGACGACAAAGGAGACGCCGGCAACCTGTTTATCCTTAACCGCCTCACTCATGATTTCCGCAAGCGAATCAAGCTGCTCTACTGTTATCCCATGCGACTGGAGCACTTTCGCCTTGATCAATCCGGAAGCAGTGGAATTGTTGGTCATGGGACTACTGGCAGAAGCTCGGCCTGCATCCGTTCTCTGTTTCATTCTGGCTTCACCCCTTTCAAGCAGCCTTAGCTTCTCCGCATCGGACAAAGCGCCATCTCCATTTGCATCGGCTCGGGGAAAGCGTCTCAGGATCATCTTGATGAGGGCCGCTTCCTCCGCCTTGGACAACTTGCCGTCGCCATCCTTATCGGCCTGCGGTTGCAGCTTGAGGATTTGCTTAACCAACGGGTTGCTCGCAGCAATTAGTGGCAACGTCGCCCACGCTAGCATGAGCACGGTAAGGAGGATCAGGTTGCTTCGTTTCATTTGTCTTTAAGTGGTTACAGAATCATTCGCTTAAATAAATTATGCGTAATTTGCTGAACGCGTTTGTCGGGGCCTTGTTGGGTGACGCCGTGCCTCGATGGATTGACGTGTCCGGGAGGATTCGACAATCCGTTGGCCCACCAGATGGTGGCCGCATTGAAGACCACGTTGTTTTTGGGCCCGTCGTAAAGAGTCGCACTGTATTGGCCCACATTCCTTCCGTTGATGGTGGCATTGCCTCGTGCGACAACGCTCATACCGGGCAGATCCATGGCAGGGGCCCCGTGCCACTCCCAACCAACAAGACCTTTGATTGAGTCCCCTTTCTTCATTCCCGTACCCTCGAAAAGCCAATGCTCCGGCATGGCGCAGGTCCAATCGCCACACCCCATGCCGCGCCCGGTCTTTTGATCCTTGTCCAAACGTCCTCCCATCAACTGTGCACCATCCGGCCCCATGTTCATTTCAAAGTCTCTTCGATTGAGCAGCCTTCTCTTGACTGCTTCAGGAATTTCATCCGCAACGGGCATGAACCAGCCTTCGCGACGGGTTGCCCGATTGGGGGTCCCACTGGTATTGGGTAAAAGAGGAGCGACGCAAAGAACGGAATTACCTCCAAAGAAGGCGAGGTTGACACCTTCCTCCCGGGCTTTTCGGACATTATCGTACATTTCCAAACTCCAGTACTCGTCGTGCCCAACAGAAATAAACCCCTTGGATCTAAGCAACCCTTGCGGGTCGGAGTGCGTATCGATATTGGAAATATAGGACACATCGTATCCTTCCTTTTCCATCCAAAATGCCAGCGGAAATTCCCACGGCAAGTATTCGCCGCTGCCACCCGACTTCTTCATTTTGTTTACCGGATGGGTAAAAAGACCATACGGACGATCGAAGCTGACCGTTCCACTTGGCACGCCAATACTCGTCCAATTCTCATGCTCCGTGTAAATCGAATAGTCCATCGGCCATCGGTTGTAGGCCGACCAGGTGAGATCACTGCACTGAAAAAGAAAATCGCACGGACGGTCATCGCGAACGATAAAAATTACATAACTCTGAATTCCGCTTCGTTCAGCGGTCATCTTTCCAAGGTATACACCACTTGGCCAAGTCTTGGGGATTTCCAATTCCACGGTCGGTTCCCACTGGCACTCACGAACATAGTTTTCTCCGATAGGAGGATCAGGTTGTGTCCCGGCCATAATTGAATTAAAACTTTTCATCAGTCTTGCCCCGGTTCCGCCATAGTAACCAGTACGAAAGATATCCAATTTGAAAGCGGATGCCGTATTGGTACTGACCATAATTTTAAGTTTCTCGCCTGCCCGCAGGCTGTTTGCGTTGCAGTAGCCTTCGATCGCTTTGGAGCGTCCGTTGTCCAAAATTCTGTTAATCTTCCCCGGCACGGTTTTGGTATTCGACAACCTCCAGTCCCGTGTGCCCTTTTTCGAATTTTCCTCCCGGATAAAATCCCTGGTTGATTCTTTTGGAACTCCGAATGCTCCGGAAGCCATTCCAATACTTGCGGCAGCACCGCCTTTAAGAATGTCTCGACGGCTCAGTTCCCTAAGGATATCGATTCCCCTGCTTTTCTTGTTCATGATAAATTGTGTTTTAAATATTGAAGGTAACAATATTCATTACACCCTAGCAGCCTCCAAGGTTACAGAATTAATTGAGTAGTTTGTCCACAAAGAATTCCATCTGCGATGGATATTTCAATTCAGTGCCGGGGTATTTCAAATGAGCCTCCAACTCCAATGCGTCCG